>JABGQJ010000368.1 GCA_018648945.1 Victivallales bacterium | reverse complement strand
CTATGGCATGTCCGACCCACATGTGCGGGAGCTCGTGCGGGAGTTCTCGTAGCGGAGAAGGCCCGAACGGGACCGTGCCGATGGCCTGGCCGATCCCTGGCGTCGCCACACCGATTCCCCCACCGGCACCTTGCCATCAGACATGTTGTCGGGATAGTAACGGCACCCCACCCCCAGAACACAGCCGCCGGAGAGCTGCCATGGCATTCATTGACCGTATCCTGCCCGCACCCGTGAACGGTGGTTTCCATATGGACGACTACTGGGTCTGGTGTGGTTCCGTGATCCAAGGCGAGGATGACCGCTACCACATGTTCGCGGCACGCTGGCCCAAGCACCTGCCCTTCTTTGATGGCTACAAGGTCGCTTCCGAAGTGGTCCACGCTGTTGCCGACACGCCCGAGGGTCCCTACCAGTTCCAGAGCGTCGTTCTCCCCGACCGTGGGCCGGACTTCTGGGATGGGAGGATGACCCACAACCCCACCATCCACCGCTATGGCGACCAGTACCTCCTCTTCTATATCGGAGCCACCTATCCCGAGCCACGCCCCAGCGAACAGGAACTGCTGGACAAGACCACCCGCGTCCCCAATCAGTGCTACCAGACCATCCGCATCGGCTATGCCGTGGCCGATTCCGTCTGGGGCCCCTGGCAGCGGCCCGCTGCGCCCTGCCTCGACGTCCGGCCCGGCAAATGGGATGGCTCCATCGTCACCAACCCCGCGCCCTGCGTGCGCCCCGATGGCAGCATCCTCCTCTACTACCGCTCGAATACCCCCAAGGGCCTGCGCCTTGGCTGCACCTGCGCCGCCACCCTCGGTGCCCCCTTCGAACGGCTCAGCGACGAGCCCGTACTCACCTTCTCCGGCGACGAATTCGTCGAGGATCCCTACGTCTGGCACAATGGCGAGCACTACGAACTGATCGCCAAGGACATCCACGGCGGCATCTGCGGCGAGGTCCATGCGGGCATCCACGCCCACAGCGCCGACGGCATCGCCTGGACCCTCTGCGAGCCCCCCAAGGCGTATTCCCGCACGATCCACTGGGACAATGGCACAGTCACCAACCAGGGCTGCGTTGAGCGCCCCCAGCTCCTCATTCAAGACGGCGTTCCCACCCACCTCTTCGCCGCCACCGGCGACGGTCCCGGCGGCTTCCGGAACTGCGACAAGAGCTGGAACCTAGTCATCCCTCTTGGCGGATCATGAACACCTGCGCAACTGCTCTCGACCTCTGACACACACACAGCCTTCAGCGTTCAGTCTCCATCCCCCTGCCCTCACGGGGACCGTTTCAGCTCGTCCATCCGAAACGTCCACTCGGGAGTACGCAAGGGGCCATCGGCCGGGATTCGGCACCATGGGGAGAGGCCGGCGTCGGCAGGATTCTTCAGCACATGGATTTCCTGGGCAGGCATGTAGCTCTGCACGAGCAGGAACACTCGCTCTCCCGTGGGCGGGTGGAAGGCCACGTCGGCCACCAGCACCGCGTGCCCCGGGGAACCGCCTCGGATGAACACATCGCCGACTTGTAGATGCGCGGGCTCCCGCACCTTCAGTTCGCGGGCCAGGGAGAGAGTTCCCGCATAGCTGAACACGATATCCAGAAACCGCCGCAGACTCGCGTGGGAAGCGTCAGCGCTCCCCCGTCGCCGCCATTGCACCCGGTTGCCCTGCACCAAAGGCCGGTCCCCGCGGGCCCATGACGAGAATACGGCCTCGTGGCCGCTGGTGAAGTGGAAACGGATGTCCGCTTTCCTGCCTGCGGCATAGAGGTATTCCGCCCGCAGCCGGATGACCGCATCCGCACACTGCTGGAGATTGCGGGTTCCCACGTCCACATCCAACACAGCCACGTGGGCGCTCTGGTTCCGCTTGCGCGTGCCATCGTGGAGGAGAACAGGGCTCCCCTTGGCCTTCAGTGGCGGGTGCCGCAGCCAATGCCCGAAGGAGCCCTTGCGCAACGGCACGCGCCGGTACCCGGCAGGCACCGGGATGCTCTGCGCCAACACTCGTTCCGGCTGCCCCGAGCGCCAGAGGTAGGGCACCCCTTCGGCCCCAACGCCCAGGACTCCCAGCCAAGCAACGGCGCCTGCCATCCGCAGGGCTACACTCCGTGCTGTGGACAGCGAGATCACAGGTTTCCCTCTACACCTTGCTTACTTTTCTCAAATCGCTCACCCGGACGGCTTTGCCTTCGGGTTTGGGCAATGCACCAGGCTCCACCAGTTTCACCCGAGGCGTCACCAGCACCTCGTCCCGCACCCGATGGGAAATCGTGTTGCGGAGCGCCTCCAGTTGCGCGAAGTCATCGGTGAACCAGTCGCGACTGACCTCCACCTCCAGCGACAGCTGGTCATTGTCGTCCCGAGTCTCCAGCACGATCAGGTAATCGCTGCCCACCTGCGGGATGTCCATCAGCACGCGCTCAATCTGGATTGGGAAGATATTGCACCCCCGCACGATGAGCATGTCGTCGCTCCGGCCCGTGATGCGGTCGATGCGGCGCGAGGTGCGCCCGCAGGCGCAGGTCCCCGGCAGGAAGCGCGTCAGATCCCGCGTGCGGTACCGGATGATCGGCATGGCCTGCCGGTCCAGCGTGGTCAGGACCAACTCGCCAATCTCCCCCGGAGCGGCAGGCTCCAGCGTCTCGGGGTTGACGATCTCGACCACAAAGGCGTCCTCCCAGATGTGCAGGCCGTCTTGATGCTCGCACTCGAACGCGACCCCCGGACCGTTCATCTCGGATAGCCCGTAGGAGTTGTAGGCTCTGATCCCAAATAGCTTCTCGATACGCTTCCGGGTCTCCTCCGAGTGGGGTTCCGCCCCGATCACCAGGAGCTTCAGGTCGGTGTCCGCGACCGGATCCACCCCCACCTCCTGGAAGACATCGTAGAGACGCGTCAGGTAGCTGGGGATCGCATGCACCACGTTGGTGCCGAAGTCCTGCATCAGCTTGATCTGCCGACGGCTGTTGCCGGCACCGGAGGGAATCGTGAGCATCCCCAGGCACTCGGCCCCGTACTGGAACCCCAATCCCCCGGTAAACAGCCCGTAGCCGCAGATGTTCTGGAACACGTGATTGGGACGGGCGCCAGCGGCGTACAACGAACGGGCCACCAGATTGGCCCAGGACGCAAGATCGTGCGGGGTATGGAAGATCACAGTCGGGTTGCCCGTCGTGCCACTGGAGCAATGCAGGCGCACCAACTCCTCGCGCGGCACTGTAAGGAACCCGTACGGGTAATTCGCCCGCAAGTCCTCCTTCGTGGTGAAGGGCAACTGCCGGATCTGCGAGACGTCGCGCAAATCCTCGGGACGGATGCCATCCTTCTGGAATTGCGCGCCGTAGTAGGGCGACTTGGTCGCCTGGTCCATCGTCGCCTGAAGGCGCGCCAACTGAAGCGCGCCAAGCTCTTCACGCGGCAGAATCTCGAACTCGGGTTGCCAACACATGGGGCTCTCGTCTCCACAGACTCATGACCAGGGAGAAGACCCCCCGGGAAATCAGTAAACGTCTCTAGTAATAGCCGTCGAAGAATTGGCGACGCGTCGGATGCCGCAACTTGCGCAGCGCGCCGAACTCGATCTGACGGATGCGCTCGCTGGTCAGGCCGAACTCCAAGCTCACCTCGCGAAGCGTCTTGGGCTCCCCGCCATCGAGACCGAAGTGGAGATTCAGGATGCGCCTCTCGCGCTGATCAAGCGTGCCCATGGCCAGGTCGATGGCTTCCCTCAGAACAGCCCCGGCCATGGCTTCCGCCGGACTGTCGGTGACATGATCGCTGATGAAGTCGGCAAGCTCGGTCTGGTCCTCGCTGTTGACCGTGCTCTGCAGGGAGATCGTCTGCCTGGCCATCTTCTTCAGGGCGCGGACGCGCGCCACCGAAAGGCCAACCGCCTGGGCCACGGCCTCGGCTTCCGGCTGGTTGCCGCCCTCCTGGACCAGGCGTTCCTCGGCGGCATTGATCTGGGAAATCTCCCGGATCATGTTCGAAGGGATGCGGATGGTCCGGCCACTTTTGGCAAGGGCGCGAGTGATCGCCTGGCGAATCCAGTAGGTCGCGTAGGTGCTGAACCGGTGGCCGCGATCCGGATCGAACCGCTCTACCGCCCGCATGAGCCCGATATTGCCTTCCTGGATGAGGTCGATCAAGGGCATCCCACAGTGGGCATAGCGCTTGGCAACGCTGATGACCAGGCGGAGATTCCCCTCTACGATCGCCTGGCGCGTGGCTTCCTGCTCCTGCTGGACCGAGACCATGCGCTCGCGCAGGATATCGTCCGGGCTCTGGGCGGGAGTTGCCCCGAGTGCCTCCGTCAGGCAACTATCGTAGAAGCAGTCCCGCAAGGCCAGCTTGCCGAACATGTTGACCAGCGACGCCGAAAGCAGCGGCTGCAATTCGTCCTCGACTGCCGCCGATGGCTCGCTCTGGTCGTCAAGCCGCTCCGAGAACTCCTCGCCCGCGACCAGCACGGCGCGGAACTGCTTGCGCAATCCGTCCTGATCCTCCATGGCCGCGTATTCCACCATCTCGGCGAGTTCGTTCTGCGTGGACTGCTCCACCTTGGCCAGTGAACCAAGCAGGAGCTTGGGCAGACAGGCGAGCAGTTCGCGCAACTCGTCGCGACAGGCCCGGTAGCGACGAGTGTAGAAGACCTCCTCGTCGTTGGTAAGCAACGGGATGTTGCCAATCTGACGCAGGTAGGCACGCGTGGCATCTTCGGCAAGCAGTCGCTCCTCGACCCCGGCACGGCGGAGAGAGGGGGCCGGCATCTGCGGTTGGCTGTCGGCAGGACTCAAGGATGGCTCCGTATGGGAGGCTCGGATCAGCGGCAACAGATGCCACCTGAACACGGCGGGACGGCAGACGCCAAACGTACAGTCAGACGGCCTCCTTTGCCAGTTGCAGGCAAGTTCGTCTGTTCCGTCCCCCCCCAAGCGGCATCTCCCTTGTTTTTACCCCCCTCGCTCCTACATTACCGCTCCCATTTCGCTCCGGCCACGGCTGGAAAGCCCTGGTTGCTCTTTTGAGAGCAGCGGTTGGGAGCTTCGTAACCACCGTCAAACAACTGCCATTGAATACGTTTTTTCCACTCGTCGGAAAGGTGAAGGATTACGCCTGGGGGCAGACTGCCCGGCCAGGGCGCCTGCCGTATATTGCGGATCTGCTCGGCAACCCCGCGCCACCGGACCTGCCGTTCGCAGAGCTATGGTTGGGCACCCACGGAACGGCACCCGCCATGGTAACCATGGCGGACGGTGTGCATGCCCTCGATGCCTTGGTCAGACAACACCCGGACGAGATTCTCGGCCCTGGCGTACCGGCTGCGGGCTTCGACAGCCTGCCCTTCCTGCTCAAGGTTCTCGCCTGCGACATGCCCCTGTCCATCCAGGCCCATCCTGACAAGGCCCTCGCCGCTCAGCTCCATGCCCGCAATCCCGAGCACTACCCCGATGCCAACCACAAGCCGGAAATCGCCATCGCCCTGACCGACTTCGAGGCCATGTGCAGCTTCCGACACGCCCGCGACATCCGCGCGGATCTCTCCCGACACGGCCTGCTGGACACCATCTTCACCGCCCTTCCCGAAGGCGATGGCTGGCTGCGGGCCGCCTACACACGCCTCCTCACCGTCGAGGACGCCATCGTCCAGGAAGCTGGCGAGCGCCTGGTGGCGACCGTCCAGACATCGCCCGCCCCAACGGTGGAAGACCGTTGCTTCCTCAAGCTCTGGGGCCACTACCCGGGAGACCGGGGTACTCTCTCTGCCTACTTCCTGAACCACGTCGCTCTGCGTCCCGGCGAGTCCATCTTCCTCGCCGCCAACGAGCCGCACGCCTACATCGAGGGCGTGATCGTGGAATGCATGGCCAACTCCAACAACGTGGTCCGGGCGGGATGCACGCCAAAACCGATCGACCGCGAAGTCCTGCTCGCCATGCTTGCCTACCGCGAAGGGCCGCCGGCAACCGAGACCGGGCACAAGATCCCCGGCGGGCGCTGCTACCAGCCCCCGGTTCCCGAGTTTGCCGTCGAACTCCTGGAGCTGAAGGCCGGGGAATCGGTGGCATCGGTCAGCGACGGCCTGGTCTCGATTCTCCTGGTGCTCGACGGCACCATCTGCCTTCAGGAACCCAATCAGTCCCCACGGCTTGCTCAACGGGGTACCGCCTGGCTCTGGCCAGCGGCCCTGCCGAGTGCCACATTGATATGTCAGTCCGAGACCGGGCAGCTTGTCCGCGCCCGGCCAAACCTCTAGTGACCCGGACCAAACCGGACCCAGCGGAGCACAATCGCCAGATGGACAGTACCGGACAGAACACGGACTTCGGAGCCCTCTTCGAGGCCAATCTCGCCAAACTGCAAACCAACTTCAATGTGGGCGACCGCATCGAGGGGGTCATCACCAGCATCGGGCGCAGCACGGTGTTCATCGATGTGGGAGGACGCAGCGACGGCCTCCTCGATGTCGCCCAAGTGCTGGACGACGAGGGAAAACCCACCGTCAGCGTGGGGGACACCCTCACCGCCTATTGCCTCGGCTCTGACGAGGAAGGCATCCGCCTGACCACCAAAATATCGGGCCAAGTGGCCGACGCTGCCCTGGGCGACGCCTACGAAGGAGGCATCCCCCTGGAAGGCAAGGTCGCCGCCGAACGCAAGGGCGGTTACGAGGTGGAACTGCAGAACCACAAAGCGTTCTGCCCCTATTCCCAGATCGACATCTTCAAACGCGAACCCGCCGCCTACATCGGCGAGCGCTTCGCCTTCATCATCTCCGAGTACTCCGAGAACGGGCGCAACCTGGTCGTCAGCCGGCGGCGTCTCCTGGAAAAGGAGATGGAGGAACAGAAGGCACGCCTGCGCGAAACTCTGGCCCCCGGCGACTTGCTCACCGGTATCGTCACCCGGGTCGTCGAGTTCGGTGCCTTCGTGGACATCGGCGGCACGGAAGGTCTGATCCACGTCAGCGAGCTCTCTTGGAGCCGCACCAGCGACCCGGCAGACGTGGTCAGCGAGGGCCAGAGCGTCGAGATCAAGGTCCTGACCGTGGACTGGGAGAACAACCGCATCTCTCTCAGTCTTAAGCAGACGCAGCCGGGCCCTTGGGACCGCGTCGAGAGCGGCGAGAGTTTCCGAGTCGGCATGAGCTGGCAGGGCAAGATCACCAAGATCATGCCCTTTGGAGCATTCGTGGAACTGGAACCGGGCCTGGAAGGGCTTATCCATATCTCCAAACTCGGCGGCGGGCGCCGCATCAACTCCCCCGAAGAAGTGGTCAAGGAAGGCGAGGAAGTTGAGGTCACCATCGAGAACATCGATGTGGAGCGCCAACGCATCGGCCTCGCCATGGACAACAACTACGGCGGCTACGACATGACCGATCCCTCGGGCGGCATGGGGGTCGATCTGCGGCCCGGAGCCACTGTCACCGGGATCGCCGACGGCATCAAGCCCTTCGGCGTCTTCATCCGTTTCCCCGGCGACAAGACCGGGCTGCTGCACATCAGCCAGATCGAGCTCAAGGGCTCCAGCAACCCCATGCGCGCGCTGCACGACATGTTCCCTCCCGGAAAGGAAGTGGAAGTCATCGTGCAGAAGATGGAAGGCACCCGTATCTCCCTGACCCTCGCCTCCAC
>JABGQJ010000367.1:5195-7664 GCA_018648945.1 Victivallales bacterium | reverse complement strand
TAAAGGTACCCGTAGCTGCCTTCTGCCCCAACGGGGCAGCGTATCGGAGCCCAGGGTTGCGCCCCCAGGCGCTACCCTGGGTTCCTGCCGCCTCCCGATCAACCCCAACCGGGGTTGCGTATCCCTACGCCGAGGACTGAGGTGACTGGACACCTGCGGGACAGGCCCCGCTTTGACCAATCTAGTCCGGGCGGGAACTGGTCTCCAGGTGTCGCTTGAGATGGACCTGGAGCAAAGCGATTTCGGCAGGGGTGACGCCGTCGATGCGGGATGCTTGCCCCAGATTGGCAGGACGCCGTTGCTCCAGCTTCAGCTTGGCCTCGATGCGAATGCCTTTGATCGCGTAGTCAAAATCGGGGGGAATTCGCCAGCTATCCAGCTTGCGGAGGCCGTCCGCCTGAGCGGTCTGTCGCTGCAGATAGCCTTCGTAGCGAGCGTCGATGGTTAGCTGCCCCGCTGCCCGGGGCGAGACGTCGGGGGCACCCGGGAGGTCGGCGTAGCTAGTGTCATGGCGGCGCAGAAGATCCCACAGGAGGCGACCTTCATGGCGCACGCTCTGCAGTTTCTCCTGCGCACTGGCCATCTCCTGGGCGAGCTCGCGTACGGGCTCGATGTCGGCCTGGGGCACCAGGCCGAGCTCATGGCCCATCGGCATCAGACGCAGGTCGGCGTTGTCCTGACGCAGACAGAGGCGGTACTCGGCGCGGCTGGTGAAAAGGCGGTAGGGCTCGATGATCTCCTTGGTCACCAGGTCGTCGATCATCACGCCGATGTAGGCTTCGTCACGGCCGAGCACGATGCCGTCGCCCAAGGCACCGGCGAAACGGGCGGCGTTGATCCCGGCCATCAGGCCCTGGCCCGCCGCTTCCTCATAGCCACTCGTACCGTTGATCTGGCCCGCGAGAAAGAGATTGGGGTAGCGCCGCACGGCCAAGGTGGCGGCCAGCTGGTGCGGCACCACGAAGTCGTACTCGATGGCGTAGGCGTAGCGGGAAATGTGCGCCTGCTCAAGCCCAGGCAACGACCGCACCATGGCCCATTGCACGTCCACGGGCAGACTCGTGGAGATTCCGTTCAAGTAGTACTCGTCGGTGAACGCCCCCTCGGGCTCGAGGTAGACATGGTGCGATTCGCGGTCCGGGAAGCGCACGATCTTGTCCTCGAAGGAGGGGCAGTACCGCGTGCCCGTCCCGTCGATCCGCCCGGAGTAGAGCGGGGAGCGGTCCAGGTTCTCGCGCACGGCCTGCGCGGTCGCGGCGGTGGTCTGGGTCAGATAGCAGGGCAACTGTGGTATCTGCGATCCGCCCAGAGACGGGAGCCCCGAGCGGTCCTTTCGGAACGCGAAGCCTGGGGCGTCGGCATCGGGATCCTGACGGGTGAGGACCGAGAAATCGATGGTGCGGGCCAGCACGCGCACCGGGGTCCCGGTCTTCAGGCGACCGATCTCCAGCGAGAGATCCTCGCGCAGACAGCGCGAGAGCTCCACCGCAGCCACATCCCCCGCGCGACCGCCGGGGAAATCGCTCAGCCCGTAATGCAGCTTGGCGTTGAGGAACGTGCCCGTGGCCAAGACCACGGCTGCGGCCACGAAGCGGTCGCCGAATTCGGTTACCACACCGACAATGCGCTCCTCCTCGACCAGCAGCCGCAGCACCTGGGCCTGGTGGACAAAGAGATTCTCCTGACGCTCCAATACCCATTTCATGCGACGCTGGTACACCACCTTGTCGCATTGGGCGCGCGGCGACTGCACGGCCGCGCCTTTGGATAGGTTCAGCATGCGGAACTGGATCGTCGCCGCATCCGTGTTCAGCCCCATCTCGCCGCCGAGAGCGTCGATCTCTCGCACGACGTGCCCCTTGGCAATCCCCCCAATGGCGGGGTTGCAGGACATCTGCGCAATGTGGTCGTTGTTGATCGTGAGCAGCAGTGTCCGCGCCCCGATCCGAGCCGCCGCCAAGGCCGCCTCGCATCCGGCATGGCCGCCGCCGACCACGAGTACATCATATTGATTGGGTGAGGTCATGGGTAAGTGGGGGACGGAATTCAGGAGTCAGGAAACAGGAGACAGAATTCAGGAGTCAGGATTCAGAAGTCAGGAGACGGGAAACGGGAGTCAGGGAACGGAATTCAGGAGACGGGAGTCAGAATTCAGGAGACAGAATCCGGGAGTCGGGAGGTGGTGTCTTGCAGAAGTCCTGCTCTGCGGGGACCGACGAATGGACTCAGGGGACGGAATTCAGAGCCTGTCTTCCGTCTCACTTCCCATTCCTTCCCTCCTGACTCCTCAATTCCGAATTCTGACTCCTGAATTCTCCCTAGTCCTCCACCTCGAGGATGTCCGGGCGACCGGTGAGTCGATCGACATGCAGAAGGAAACGCCGTTTGACGACGACAAAGACGAGATCCGGACCGCTGGCACCGCCGTCTGGGTGGAACACGAAGAGAGGGCTCTGCTCCTCGTCGTCG
>JABGQJ010000367.1:0-5095 GCA_018648945.1 Victivallales bacterium | reverse complement strand
GTCGTCCAGTTCCCAACTGACGCCCTTCGGAATCGCGTAGATGGGCTTGTTGGGAAGCACCAAGGAAGAGCCATCCCGCGGTTCGCGGTTCCTGTCTTCCGGCAGTTTGGAGTCGCTCAGAACATCCTCCTCGAGATCCGAACGGGTCACCAGGAAGCTCCGCCCTTCGGGGGCCAGGCGAACCCGGACGGTCCGCCCCGAGGCAACCGCCTGCATCGCGCAATCGCGGAGGGCGGAGAGGATACGGGTGTGCGCGGTCTCGATCTGCACCCGTTTCGGCATCCGCAACACCCTCGGCAGCACCGTTCCCAGCAAGATCACCAGGATCACCAGGACGACGAGCATCTCGATGAGGGTAAAGCCGCGCTTCATGGTCCGTTCTCTGCCACTGAAAGCGATTACTCCCAGCTCAGAATGTCTTGATCCACGCCCCTGCCACCGGTCGAGTTGTCCCTGCCATAGCTGTACACATCAAACTCGCCATGCTGGCCGGGATAGTCGTAATGGTAATCTTGGCCCCATGGGTCCTTCGGGACCGTCGACCGGTCGAGATAGGGCCCATCCCACTTGTCCGAGCCGGGGCTCCGGACCAGTTCGTCCAGCGACCTGGGAAAGGTGCCGATGTCGAAATAAAACGTACGCACGGCGTCCTTCAGCGAGGCCACCTCCGACTTGGCAGTGTTCGTCCTGGCCCTGCCGATATGGCCGATGACATTGACCCCCACGATTCCCGAGATCAGCCCGATGATGACCACCACAACCATGATCTCGATCAGTGAGAAGTACCGGCGTCGGCGCCTCAGACTCTGTCTTTTTGACATCGCTCTGCTCCTTTGTTTGGCATGACTCGTTCCATCTCTCTATACCATATTCTGCAAATCCATCATCGCCAGGAACATAAGCAGCACAATACTGCCCACGACAACCCCCAGAACGATGATGATAATCGGTTCGAAGAGCGCCAGCAAGCGCTTGACCGAGCGCCGCAGATCGTCCTCGTAGCGGTCGGCGATGCGTGCCAGCATGACGTCCACATCGCCCGTCTCCTCGCCCACCGCCAGCATACGCAGCAGGAACGGGGGAATGCGCGGGCTCTGGGCCAGGGCGTTCGACAACTTCTGCCCTCGGCGCAGCTCGCCGGCGACGCCGGACACCGAGCGGCGAAGAGTCTCGTTCTCGATCACGCGGTTGGCGATGCCCACCGTATCCAGGAGGTGGACCCCGCTCTTCATCAGAATCGACATGGTCCGGCACATGCGCGCCAAGTTGGCGCAGAGCACCATGCGTCCAGCCAGCGGCACCTTCAGGACAAACTCGTCATACCAGGATCGCAGGCGGGTTCCTTCCCGCTGCGTCTGCCGCGCAAACCAGATGAAGGCAATGATCCCCACGGGAATCAGCCACCAGAACCCACGCCCGAAGGCGGACAGCTTCAGGAGCAGCTCCATGGACAGGGTGGGGGCGCGGTCGCTCTCCGTGACGATGCCAGCGAACCGTGGCACGATCACCCCGATCACAATGCTCAGCATGGCGGCCCCCGCGAGCATCACGAACACCGGGTAGATTGCCGCCGAGATGACGAAGGAACGCAATTCGCGCGCGTCGTTGAGGAAACGGCGCAGCTGGCCCATCACCTGTGGCAGGGCGCCGGCCTCCTCGCCCGCTTCCACCACATTCGAGTACAGACTCGGGAACATCGATCCGCGGTCTCGGATCAGGGCCGAGAGTTTGCGCCCTTCGTGCAGCCCCCGTCGCAGATCGCTGGTGATCTCCGTCGAGTAGGCGTCATCAAGCCCTTCGCCCACGATGCCCAGAGCCCGCTCCAGCGGCACGTTGGCCTCCAACAAGGGCACCAAGCGGTCCGTGAACTCCTCCACGTCGAAGCTGCGACGCCCGAAGCCGATCCCACCGGACTCCCCCGTCGCGGCCGCGCCTTCACCCAGAAATTCCAGGGGGGACAGCCCCCGGCTCTGGAGACGACGGGTCGCTTCGGCTTGGGAATCCCCCTCGATCAGCGTCACGCTGACCTTGCCCGAGGCATCACTGACCTTGTATTGAAAGAGCGCCATCCTGTTCAACCACCTGCCGCTTCATCAGGCGGCGTCTCGGTGGGTTCCTTCTGTTCGCGCTTCCTCACCTGCAACGGCCGCATCATGATCGGTACCTCATCCACCTGGAACGTGACCCAGTAGAGCCCGAGCTCGGGGAAGCGAATGCCGTTCAGCCGGAACACGAGATCAACCACTTGCCGGGGGTCGCGCAGGACCACTTTCCCCTTCGCCTCGAAGGCCAAGGTGTTGCCGTTCTGGTGGCGGCAGATGATCTCGCACGGGTACTCGCCCCGCCCGCCGGTGATGGAGACGAACACCGCCATGCCCGGATGGACACAGGGAAGGTTCTGCGTCTGGATGCGATCAAAGAGACCGACCAGTGATTTCTTGCCGGTATGCTTGTCCTCGAGGACCGAGTCACAGATTAGAAGCGAAAGCCCCATGGGGGTTTCGAGCGTAGCCATTGGTATTCACCCATTGCCCAGTTCGTCCGGGCTGTTGAACCCGTTACGACAATATCGATTCGGCCAGGGCGATGTCAAGGTCAGCGCCCCCGCGCACCGGCTCCGCGCGTTCGGTCGCCGACGACGCCTCCACGGGATCAGGCTGAAACCGCTCTGAGCCTTCCCAGGCGTCAGGGGCAGTCCCGCTGAAGACAACGGGACCTCCTGCGGGTGACACAGGCTCCCCACCCCCCGACCGGGGCGTTCCTCACGGGCGTTCTGTGCGACTGGGACGGGATGGGGCTTGATCCACGCAACGGAACAGGAAATGGGTGGCCTCCTCAACATCGGTTGCCAGGCACGCCATCTCCCTGCTCAAGGGCTCATCGACGATGCGTCCCGACTGCCCCATCCACGACGCGACCGCGCTGCCATATCCCGCCACGGAGGCCATCGCCGCCGGCGGCGGTGTCTTCGGCGACCGGGCTCCGTGCTGAACCACCAACCACCCCGCAGCGACAAGGGCAACTGCCGCTGCCCATCGCCACAGCCGGGGACGGAACCGCTGCGGCCGCGACTCCGGCTGGGTCGCCCGGACTTCTGCCATGATCCTGGCCTGCAACTGCGGCGGCAGGCGGTCTGCTTTCTCCGGAGCGGCGGCGGCCAACGCCTCGCAGACAGCCCGGAGAGAGGACCATTCCGCCGCGCATCGGGGGCAGCCCTGCATGTGGGTGACCGCTTCCCGGGACGGTGGACGGTCGTCATCCAGGGCCTGCGAGAATTCCTGTCTGCATGTCGTACATCGCATCTCACACCTCTTTGCTGGCATATCAGTACTTCCCCTCGGTCATGTCCGCTCTCAGCGGTGACTGCCGGACATGCTCGACCAGCGACCGCCGGGCCCGGTGCAGCCGGACTTTGACATTGGCCACCGAAGCTGCGGTGGCAGCCGCAATCTCGGCGACGCTCATCGCTTCACCATACCTGAGCCAGAGCACGGTGAAGTGCGCCTCAGGGAGAGACGTGCGGGCGAGTCCCCAGATATTGCCTTGCGCCTCGCGCTGGGCGGCCAGCCGGCTCGGATCATTCACATCCACGGGCTCTGCCTCGTATTCCTGCACCACGGGCCGACGCTTGCGCGCGTGGCTGATGGCGAGTCGGCGCGCGATGGTGAACAACCATGTCCGGAACCGGTACGAAGGGTTGAAGAGTCGGATCTTCCGGTAGGCCTTCACGAAGGCCTGTTGGGCAAGGTCTTCGGCATCCTCGGCACTGGCAGCCCTCTGCCTGAGAAAGCGGAGGAGCCCGCCGCCATGCCGGGTCACCAGTTCCTCGAAGCACTCGACAGCGCCCGCCGCGACCTGGCAAGCGAGCTCCTCATCGGTTTGCGAGGCGAGGCTATCGCTGATTGGCCTCATGGAGGGCCTTTGCTTTGGTGATTCCTGCCTTGAGGAGGTCCAGTGCCTGTCGTGCGGGGCAAGCCAGCTCCACACGCAGGGAGGTCCCGTGCCGCGACACGCGCAGGGCCTGCGTCAGGATCCGCAACTCGGGGTTCTCCTGCGCATTCAGTGCCATAAGGGAGATCAGCCCCCCAATCGCCCCGTGCAGATGGGTGGCGGTGGCTTCGCCCGTGGCGGTCAAAGCCAAACTGGCGCTGATGCGCTCCAGATCTCCAGTCAGCGAGAATCGCACGTTCCTGGCGCTCCGGAGAACGGTCGCATTCGGGGAGACATGCTCCAGATTCTCAAGGTCGGCCATGACCACGAGGAGCGCCGTCGGCTGGCGGGGCAGGAGGTCGGCAAGTCCGGCAACCGAGGTGATGTTGGCCTTGCGCCGGGCCAAGACGTCCAACGCTTCCTTGACCATGGCGGGAGACCGACTGACGACGACCGTATCGTCTGCCGCAAGGCAGCCGTAGGACAGCTCCCTGCGCCCGCGCGTGACGGCTACCCAGCCGTGGATTGTCTGGTCATGGTGGCCCGACTGCTCGTAGGAATCGCTGGCGCGGGCCAAGGCCACCAGCCGGTCGCCGTCGAACACGCCTCGGAACAGGGCGACCGCATCCTCGTCCCTCGGTCCCTTCCCATACACGGTGACCGACCGCAGGTCGGTGAGGGGATCGAAGCCAAACTCCTCCCGGAACTCCCCGAGCCTCTGCTTCCCCTTCTCTGTCGCCAAGGCAAGGAAGAGCAGACTGCCGATGCCGCTCTTGTTCAGTTGCTCCAGGTTGAGGTGGGCAACCCACCGGGCCTGGGCGGAAACACGTTTCCCGTTGAGGGGATCGGCCAGTAGGCATCGCCCCGCCAGGGCGACGCACACCAGCCCGATAGTCACGATCCGCATCCGTCATCTCCTGCTGTTCGGCAGCCACAGGCGGATCTCCTTGGCCGACCAAGGCCCGATCCGGATGCTGCTGCCACTGCTACTGCCACTATATACGCGCAAGGCAGCGTGCGGGTTACACCCAAGCCGGAGAACCATGCTCTTGCTGCTGGCCTGGATTACTCATGCGAATCTACTGCGGACCCGGATTGCACTGCATCTCAGCCCGTTGTGCCAGAACGCCGACCTTGACGGGTTCCAACACGCCTGCGCCCGGCA
>JABGQJ010000366.1 GCA_018648945.1 Victivallales bacterium | reverse complement strand
CACGTGAGGTGTGGAGACCAGCGCCTCGCTCACACCCGCCGAGAGAGACCTCCACCCGTGACTGAGGCATTACGGTTCGGGAAGGGCGAGCCAAGACAGAGCGCCTGTGATGCGGTATCGTGCAGGGAGCGATCCTGGGAGGAGGATGGCACGCTCCTCCCCGATTTCCAGCCAACCAAAGAGGCCGAACCATGCAGGTTCCGAACGCTGACAGATCGAGAACGGGGGTCGCACGATTGCTCGCGACCGGGCTGTTGCTCATGCTCGCGGGCTGCGTCACCGGCCGGTTGCGCCCAGGTGCGGCATTGAGCCCGGGAGCCGTGCCCGCTGGGGCGCATATTGTCCATGTGGCATTCGACGGAGACGATGGGAACGCGGGGACGACGGAAGCACCGTTCGCGACGCTCGCAAAGGCCAGAGACGCGCTCCGGGCCAAGCGAGCGGCAGGCTCGGTCGGCGACGCTCCCATGGTGGTGCAGTTGCACGGCGGCGTCTATCGGATCACCGAAACGCTGACCTTGGGCAAGGAGGATTCCGGCACGGCGGCGGCACCCGTGGTCTGGATGGCGGTGCCTGGCGAGACGGTGCGACTGGTGGGTGGGGTTCGGCTCGGGACCTGGGGTGCGATCACGGACCCGGCGGTTCGGGAGCGTCTGCCTGAGAATGCTCGGGCGAATGTGCGTGAGGCGGATCTGGCAGCTCTTGGCGTCACCGATTTCGGGACGGTGAAGCCTGGTACAGGCCGCGCGGAGGTCTTTTTCAACGGCAGCTACCTGACTCTGGCACGGTACCCGAACGGCGGTTTCGTCCGCATTGCCAACGTCCCCGAGGAAGCCAAGAAAGCACGCCCTATTTCCGACCCGAAGCGACCGGATCTGAACCGGCATGCGGGGCCGATCAACTACGCGGGCAACCGCCCGGAGGGCTGGTCGTCCACCAAGGGGGTCTGGGTGCATGGCTACTGGTACCACGACTGGTCCGACCAACTGCATGAGGTACTGAAATTCGACTTCGAGCGCAAGGAGCTATGGCCCAAGCCGCCCTACCACGGCTACGGCTACAAGAGAGGGCAGCGCTACTACTACCTGAATGTGCTGGACGAACTGGACGAGCCGGGGGAGTGGTACCTCGACCGCAGTACCGGCAAGCTCTACCTCTGGCCCCCGGCGCCCATCGAGGACGCCGAGGTTCTGTTCCCGGATCTGGCGAAGCCGATGGTGACCATGGAGAATGTGGAGCATGTGAGCTTCCGAGGGATCGTCTTCGAGTGCTCGCGAGCCGGGGCGGTTGTGGTCAAGGGCGGGGCCAGCTGCGACATCTCCGGTTGCGTGGTGCGCAATGTGGGTGGTACGGGGATCGACATCAGGGGAGGCACCCACCATACGGTCCGGAGTTGCGACATCTACGAAGTGGCGAGCACGGGGATCTACCTGAATGGCGGCGACCGCAAGACGCTGGCGCGTGGCGACCACGCGGTGGAGAACTGCCACATCCACCATTTCGCGCGAGTGCAGAAGACCTACCGGCCTGCCGTGAGCCTGCAAGGGGTTGGCAACCGGATCTCCCACAGCTACATCCACGACTGCCCGCACGAGGGCATTGGCTACAGCGGCAACGACCACACCATCGAGTTCACCGAGTTCACCCGCGTGGCACGGGAGACGGGCGATGTGGGCGCGATCTACGCGGCGATGGACTGGACCTACACGGGCCACACCTTCCGCCACAACTACTTCCATCGCATTCACGGGCCCGGCAAGCTCGGCTGCTTCACGGTCTATCCGGACCTGCCCTGCGGCGGGGTCCATCTCTACGGCAATATCTTCTACGATGTGGATCAGATCTTCCACACCAACAGTGGTCGCGGCATGGTCATGGAGAACAACATCTTCCTCAGGGCCAAGCGCGGCATGAGCTTCAGCACCTGGGGCGACATGAAGAAGTTCCAGATGGGGGGGAACTGGCGCATGGTGGAGCGCTTGGCCGAGGTCAAGTACGACCAGCCACCCTATTCGACCCGGTACCCGGTTCTCGCGCGCTTGGCCGAGGACTTCGCCAAGGGGGACGAACATGTCTACCAGCGGGCGATCCCGAAGGACAACATGGTCAGGCGCAACATCAGCCAGGGCGAGAGCTTCTTCCTGCGGGTCAGTGGCAAGGCGGGGCTCCAGGATGTGCAGGTGGAGCAGAACTACATCGCGGACCCCGTGGTGTTGCTGGGCTCCCCCACCGGCGATGGCAAGGGCGGCACCTACCGCAACGACGACGAGCGCATCCGCACGATTCTGGCCAAATCGGGCAATGTGGTCAATGCGGAAGACCCCGGCTTCGTCGATCCCGAGAACGGGGATTTCCGGCTGAAGCCCGGTTCCCCTGCTGCTGTCATCGGCTTCAAACCGATTCCCTTCGCGCAGATTGGGCTGCGCCGGGATGAGTATCGTCTGCGACTGCCCGACCCGTTACCCAAGCCGCCCGCCGCGCCGATCCTGCGCCCTGACGGTGGCTACTTCACCGGCGCGGTTGAGGTCACGATCAAGGCCGGGAGTGCCGACGCGGAGCTCCGCTACACTCTCGACGGGACGGAGCCGTCCCGCGAATCCCCCCTGGCGAGCGGCCCGATCCGGCTGACCAAGTCCGCCAGCGTCACCTGCGCGGCATTCCCGCCCTTTGGCCGGGCTGTGGACCGCTCGCCGGCTGTCACCGCGAAATACTACCTCAGCGGTCACCTCGAAGACGGCGTCTGTCTGAGCGCCCTGCCCCTCGCCGCGAAGTTCATCGGGTACGAGCCCATGGGGTTGCTTCGGGATGTGGCCCATGGCGGCAATCCCATCGGTCTCGGGGGCCAGACGTATCAGCAGGGCTTGATCACCCACCCCGCCGAGCTACCTGATGGCAATCGGGCCTGCGCGGAGTTCGCTCTCGACGGCCCGCTGCGCAAGGCCCGGCGTTTCACGACGATTGTGGGCATCGAAGACCAGGCACCCAGGGACAAGCCCGGCCACGGAACGTGTGGATTCATCGTGGAGATCCACCGCAAGGGGACCTGGCAGCGCGTGTTCGAGAGCGAGGTGATGAAGCCAGGCGATGAACCCCGGAAGGTGGACGTGGATGTCTCCGGCGCGGACCGTCTGCGCCTGATTGCCACCGACGGCGGGGACAGCATTGCCTGGGATCACGCCGCCTGGGGCAATCCCGTGCTCCGATAGGCTCACTTCCGTTCGGCAGCAGTCTTCCGTGCCGCCAGCGCCCAATCGATGCCGATAAGTGCGGCGAGGGCGAGGTAGCAGGCGGGGACCAGGTAGAAGGCCAGCCGTAGGTCGCCGGTGACGTCGCCGAGGTAGCCCATGAGGAGGGTGAAGACACCGCAGCCGGGAACGCCTGCACAGGAGAGCAGGATGAAGAGCATGGTGGAGTCGGTCGCGGGCAGGCAGTCGTCGCAGTAGCTCTGGACACTGGGCCAGAAGGGGGCAGTGGCGATGCCCGCGACGAAGAGCAGAGCAAAGAGCAGCCAGAGATTGGTGATGATGGGGAAGAGGAGGGTGATGGCAGTGCCAGCCAAAGCGGAGTAGACGATGAGGTGCTTCAGTTGGTGCTGGCGGATGAGGAATCCCCAGCCGGTGCGCCCGAGGAACATGCCGGCGGCAAAGCAGGCGGTGCCCACGCCACCCGCCCAGGCGGTCTGGCCGAAGCTGAGCTGGATGAAGCTGGCGCACCAGAAGGTGAGGCAGAACTCGCCGCCGCCGGCTAGGAACATGGCGGCAAAGAAGAGCCAGAACCGGCGGATGCGGAGGATCTCCTTCGCGTGGCCCCAGATCGTCGTCCAGTGGATCGGCTCGGGGTGCTCGGGGCATGGTTGCCCCTTGCCCGGCGGCAGCAGCAGCAGAGCCGCCGCGAGCAGGCCAAGCACGGCCACGCCTCCCACCAGGAACCGCCAGTGCACGCCCGCCGAGAGTAGCCAGCCCGATACCAGCACGGTCACCAGGACGCCCACCGACCAGAAGGAGTGGGTGAAGTTGATATAGCGTCCGGGCTCGACCGGGTGCAGGTCCTGGACGAAGGGCGTGGCCAGCCCCTCGACGACGCCTTCACCGATCCCAGCGACCATCAGCGCCAGGAAGAGGATGCCATAGCCGGGGGCCAAGGAGCAGAGCAGAACCCCCATGCCCATCAGGGCCACGGAGACGCCGATGGTCCGTCGCTTGCCCCAGCGTCCTGCTGCGAAGCCGCAGAGCAGCATGGCTCCGACCAAGGGGATGGTGCGGGCCACGTGCAGTGCACCACCGGCCGTCATGCCCCCCTTGTCGAGCGCAAAGCCCATATCCTTGGCCAGCGAGACCAAGGCGACCGGGACCACTACCGACCCCGCAGCGTACGCGAAGAAGCTGAGAAAGGCAGCGTAGTCGTAGTGCCCGAAGGTCATCTTCCGCAAAGAGGCACCCCCTTCAGGAACAATGGGGGGGACGGCCACCTTGCAGCAGCCCCGTCACCCCATCATTCCAATATTCCAGTATTCCAGTGGCCCGCTACAACACCTCGGCGGCGGCCTTGCGGAGACGTTCGATCATCTGATCGATCTCTTCCTCGGTGCGGTCGGGGTGGAGTCCGAACATGGCGGTGCGGTTGAGGATGTCCAGCGAAGCCGCGCACATGTCCTTGGTATAGTCCATGCGGCAGTCCTTGTTGATCTCCATCGCGTAGGGATTCATGGCCTCGTAGGGGGCACCACGGTGGTCAAAGATGGGATCCCACTCGGTGTAGACATGGCGGCCGGTCTTGCCGGCGATGCCACTGCCGGTGAGCTGCTGGAACTTGGTGGCCTGCTCCTCGGTGGGGAGGACGAACATGACGTGCGTGCCCGCTTCGCAGTCCAGGCTGTTGGCCTTGACGGGTTGCAGACCGGTGTCGGCCAGGGCGGCGAGGATGCGCTTCTTGTAGCCACGCATGATGTTCACCATGGGATCGATGCGGTCGAGCTGGACGTTCAGGACGGCCCCCTCGATCTCGGAAGCGCGGGAGCCGTTGCTGACGAACAGACTCTCGTCGGTCTCGCGGTCGGTCCAGTAGAACTTGCAGCAATCGACCATGCAGCCCATGCGGGCGACGGCATCGTCGTTGTTGGTGACGGCCGCGCCGCCTTCGCCACAGGTCATGTTCTTGTAGTAGTTGAAGCTGAAGCCAGCGGCATGGCCGATGGAACCGACCTTGCGCCCTTTGTAGCCCCCGCCGACGCACTGGCAGGCGTCCTCGACCACGATCAGGCCATGCTTCTCGGCAATGGCCATGATGGCGTCCATGTCGCAGGGCATACCCCACATGTGCACGGGGACGACGCCCCTGGTCTTGGGGCCGATGGCAGCCTCGATGGCAGCGGGACTGATGGTGATCGATTCGTCAATATCGACAATGACCGGGATGGCCCCCGCAGCCAGAACGGCGATGGCGGTGGCGATGTAGGTACAGGCGGGGACGAGCACTTCGTCGCCCGGGCCAAGCCCCTGGCCGATCATGGCGGCAGTGAGGGCGGTGGTGCCGCTGGAGGTCATCAGGCAGTGCTTGACGTCGAGGTATTCGGAGTAGCGTTCCTCAAAACGATTGCACTCGCCGCCAATGCCGTAGCGGAAGACTTTGCCGCTGAGGAGGACATTCTCGATGGCCTTGATCTCTTCTTTGCCGATGCGGAACATGGTGGATTCTCCTTGCTTGCCACGCCTAGCTGGGATCGGATCGGTCGTCGTCTGCGGTACAGTAGAGCGCTTTCCGGCGGGCGCAACGGGAAGGAGAAGAAGGGAATGATGGAATGGGGGAATGATGGAATGATGGAATGGGGGACGGTGGGATGGCGAAGGGCGTGAGTGAAGCCGAAGAGGTGAAGCGTTTGAATGATGGGCCCCCCGTCCCTGGCGTCCTTTGCGTCCCTTCCGTCCCTTTCCCATCCCACCGTGGCCCCCCACGCGACTTGGCTGTATACTGGTTCGCATGGCAGCTCGACCTCCAACACAGACGACCTCCCTCAATGGCACCCCGCGTGAAGTGGGGCAGGCGTTCGGCGCGAGCAACGCGAGTGACATTGCGACGGCCGTAGCGGGGTTTTTCGCCGGCGAGTTCGGCCGGGATGAGTTACTGCGTTCGACGGACCGATACCGCGCACTGATCGCGAAACACGCGCCCCACTGGCTGGAGGAAGCCGAGGGAATCGCTGCGGCGGCCGGGGTGACGGCAGACGACTACCTGGCCTACCAGGGCGCGAAGTACCGCAAGATCAATCTGCCGGAGTGTTTCACCTACTATGCCGCCCCGCGCCACACGGCGGGCGGCGTGACCCTGTTCCACAAGAATCGCGACAATACCAATCGCCCCCAATGCGCCTATGTGAAGGGGGTCGCGGGCTGCTACCGCTTCGCCACCACGGCGGACACCATGGACCTAGGTTGCATGATGGCGGTGAACGAGCGCGGGCTCTGCTGTGCCGCTGATGTCGGGTATCCCGATCCCAATCCCTGCTTCCGAGGGATGATGAATCCGGATATCATGCGCCTCCTGCTGGAACAGTGCTCGGATGTGGCAGAGGCGCTGGCATTGCTGCAGGAGCTGGAGGGGAAGCGGATCTACGCCGGCGCGGCCATTGGCACAAACTGGATGTTCACCGATGCCTCCGGCAACGGCACGCAAGTCTGTCACTACCACGGCAAGATCGAGGTGAACACCTCCGACGAAGGGTTCCAGGTGATGCGGCCCGATTCACGGGGACAGATGGTGCTGGAGGCATTCCGGTCGGCGGCGGGCCGAATCCGTCCGGCGCTGCTGAACCAGCTCTCACGCCGAAGCCCAATCCTGGTGAACAGCAACATCTCGGCGATGACGGCGAGCGTGCCCGCCATGCGTCCCGATCTGTTCTCGCGCGCGGAATTCGCGGTCCACAACGCCGGTCGGGTGGTGTATGTGCCGCTGTATCTGGGGATCACGGCCACCCCGAAACCGCTGCTGGACGGCACGATCTACCGGCTCGCAGAGATGGGGGCCATGCCGGCCGAAGGGCTTGGCGAGTTCGAGGAGGGCTTGCACGAGCAGTGCGGGCGCCTGGAGCTGGCCGCTCGGGATGCCTTGGCCAAGCGGGGCGAGGAAGCGGCCCGCCGGACACTGACATTGGGGTGCGCTAGATTGGCGGGAGATGCCGTGCGATTCCTGAGAGGGCCCGAAGCATGACTGTCACCCGCCAGATTCCCGGCAAGATCAACCTCTTCCTGGATGTCCTCGGGAAACGGCCCGATGGCTACCATGAGCTGCGCACGATCTTCCTGCCGGTGAGCAATCCCATCGACGAGGTGACGGTCGGCGAACTCGACCAGCCGGGCTTGGACGTCACCTGCGAGCATCCCGCCGTGCCTGAAGGCGAGGCCAATGTCTGCTGGCAAGCCGCCCAAGAGTTTGCCGAGGCAACGGGGGTTGAGCCGCGCTGGCATATCTCGATCACGAAGCGCATCCCGGTGGCCGCCGGGATGGGCGGCGGCAGTGCCGACGCAGCGGCCACGCTGCTGGCGCTGAACGAGCTCTGTGGCAACTGCCTGCCCACGGAGACACTCCATGGGCTGGCCGCCGGCATCGGCGCGGACGTGCCCTTCTTCCTCGATCCCGTTCCCGCTCTGGGCGAGGGAATCGGCGACCGGCTCCGGCCCGTCCCCCTAGCGTGCAATCTCT
>JABGQJ010000365.1 GCA_018648945.1 Victivallales bacterium | reverse complement strand
CAGGTCGAGTTCGAGTTGCCACGCCTTCTGCACGGTGCCGGCGAAGTCACGACGTTCGACCGTGACTGTGCCCTGGAATCGCTCCCGTTGATCGTTCACGGTATACACGGCTAGGCGCTTTACGTTCCGGTTCTTGCCGTCCGCTTGCTTCTCGCTCACGGTGCGGGGGAAGGCGGTGGACATGACCGGGGCGTAGAACCGTTTGGCGTGGGATTGGAGCAGCTTCCATTTGCCGCCGTACTCGATGCTCGACCACGATGCCACCGGCCAGTTGTCGTTGAGTTGCCAGAATAGTATTCCCATGCAATGGGGACGTAGGGTGCGCCAGTACTCCACCGCTGTCTGGATGGCCATGGCTTGCTGCACCTGACTGGTGAACAGGAACTGCTCGAACCCCCCTGGCATGCGGAAGTAGCGGGTGAACATGTCCACGATCCGTTTGTTGCCGCCAGTGTTGCGCTGGTGGTGCTCCATCACGGGCGAGCTGACATTGAAATCCGCCTCCTCGGCGAAGGTGCGCACGGTCTCCAGCGAGGGGAAGGACTGGTAGCCAAACTCCGAACAGAAACGGGGCCGGATGGAATAGTAGGCGCCGAAGTCCTTGTTCCCGTGCCAGACATCCCAGTAGTGGGAGTCGCCGCGCTCGAAGTTCCGCCAGCCATTGCGGAAATCGCCAGGGCCGTCGGAGGGAGAGCTCGGCCAGAATGTTCGCGTGGCATCGGCCTGCCGAGCGACCTTCATCAGCTCCCGGTTCAGCCGATCGTATCCCACCAGGTACAGATCGCGCTCGCCGCGGGTCTGTGGGTACCAGGCCAGAGCGCCGATTACCTCGTTGTCGCCGCACCAGATGGCGATACTCGGGTGCGTCTGCAGGCGCCGGATCTGCTCGTCCGCTTCGCGACAGCATTCGGCGATGAACTCCTCGGTCGCGGGGTACATGCTGCAGGCGAACATCATGTCCTGCCAGACCATCAACCCCAGTTCGTCGCAGAGATCGTAGAAGATACGTCGTTCGTACCGGCCACCGCCCCAGATCCGGATCATGTTCATATTCGCGGCCACGGCGGATTCCAGGAGATCCCGGTACCGCTCCGGCCTTTGCCGACCGGGGATCGCATCGTGCGGGATCCAGTTGGCTCCCTTGCAGAACACATCCACCCCATTGACCCGGAAGATCAGGCTCTTGCCTGGTAGCTTGGTGGGGTGGGCCGGATTCTTCGGGTCATCCTCGTTGATGACTTCCAGCTTGCGCAGGCCAAGCCTTCGCTTCACTTCGTGGTCCGCAGTCGAGACCACCAGATCATAGAGTGGTTGGTCGCCGTAGCCCGCCGGCCACCAGAGCTTTGGGTTGTCGATGCTGAACTCGACCTCGACGGAGCGATTCCCCTTCACTTCCACGAACTGCTTGCGTCCGTCGAGGGAGACCGTGACCGGAGTCGCTTCCTCCCCGACCGATTCGACGTCCACGTCCACCTTCACCTTCACGCGGCCATCGCCGTGCTCCTGGCTGGTTCGCACGGAGCGGATGCGGCCCATGTCGGCTGCCTGAATGCGTACGCCACCATAGATGCCTGCGGGAATCAGGCAGGGGCCCCAATCCCAGCCTGCATGGCACTGGGGCTTGCGCAGTAGGTTCATATGGGGCACGAGGTTGTTGGTGCTGTTGGGGATGGTGTAGGACAGCTTCGCCGCCTTGGCCTTCGCGACCTTCACTGCCGAGCTGATCCGGACTTCCAGGCGGTTGCGCCCAGCCTTCAGCAGAGACCCCACATCCGCGCGGAAGGTGCGGTGCATGTTCTCTGACTTCCCCAGTGACGTGCCGTTCAGCAAGACTTCGGCCACCGTATCCAGTTCGCGGATGCTCAGTTCGAAGGAGCGGTGCTGCAGGAACTCGGGGGGAACGATGAACTCGCGGGTGAATGTCCAGTCCGTCTCCCCGATCCAGCGCAGGGCGCTCTCGTTGCGGCGCCAATAGGGATCGGCGATCTTGTCTGCGGCTAGCAGGGCACTGAAGACATCGCCGGGGATGGCGGCGGGAAGGGCCATGTCCTTGCCCGATACTTGCCACTCTCCATCCAGATCCATCTCGAACCGCTGGATGACGACCTCAGGGGGCCGAACTGGTTCGGGCTCTGGCAGGACGGCCTGCTGCTTCCGGTCCAGGCTCGGTATCAGCACGAAGACAACGAATAGGCAGAAGACCAGAAACAGGCCAAAGGCTGCCATCTTCACCAGGTATCCGCCGAGGCCTTCTTCGGGGTTCATCGTCATCCAGTGGTCTCCTGCTGTCGAGGGGAGGGGGCTGGCCTCTACTCTACCTCCTGCCCTTCGCCCCGCAACAGATCTGCGGCAGGACGCCATTGCGTGCGCTGGCGCAGCAACTCCGTGCCGTCCGCGATCCGAGTGAGGGAGTGGACGGTCCGGGTCGCGTCACCACTGGTTTCGGTCGTGGCTTGAACGGCGTCCTGGTACTGCGTCTCGCTGACGTACGCGATTTCCAGTTCCGCCGGCAGAGACGTGCGCCGTATCCTCTCCGGGACACAATCCAGGGTCCAGCGTGGGTAGACGGTGCTGTTCACATGTTGATTCTGATCGATGTGGCAGGCCAAGGGGCGGTAGGTCCGGGCCATGGTTTCGCCTTCGGGCAGCGGGAGCTTCGGGAAGGTGCTGGGCAGGGGGCGTCGCTCGTTCCAGGGCAAGGTCAGGCCCAGAACGCTGGGTCGCACCGGCCGGCGGGTCGCCGGATTGACCGCAATCCAGCTGCTCGAGCCGATGGCCAGTTCCGCGCCATGCTGGTCCAGCACCACGAATTCGCGGATGAAGAACAACCGTTGGATGCCGCTCGGCCAGGTTTGCACGGTCATGCTTTCGCCGCCGGTCGGGTAGCGCTTCACCTTTACATGCAGGCGCGAGAGGAACCAGGTCAGCCCCTGTTCGTTCATCGCCGCCATGCCCACGCCCAAGCGGCTCGCGTGGTTCCCCGCCGCATCGAGCAGGTAGTCCAGCAGTACCGTGGGACGCAGCACTTCCAGAGCGCCAACTTCGTTCAGGCGCACTTCCGCGCCTACCGTATGCATTTCTGCCATTGCCTGCCTATCCAATCCAGACGGGGGACGACCAGGCGGACTCGCGATCGATCTGCACCACCCGCACGTAGTAGCTGTGGGGGGAGTCGGTCGTGACCAAGCGATCCTCCCATTCCAGGTTCATCTCGAATTGGCCGTGTCCGGGGGCGGTGTGGACAATCTGGCCATCGCGCACTACCCGGACATGATCGATCCCGTTTGTGCCCAAGCAATGCATCGCCACGCGAGGGCGTTCGCCCGGTGGCAAGGAGGGGAGATGGCTGCCCATCACATGTCCGTTCACTCGCGCGTCAAGCACGATGGGCGTGCCTGTGGTGGCATAGCAACGGCGCGCGTGGAGGGCATCGAAGACCGATTCCCGAGTCAGTTCGTTGGTCAGCACGGCCGCGCGCCCGCTGCCGCAGAAGTGGAACTGGTGATGGTGCTTCACAATCGGCCCTTGGGCGTTGCCCGGATGCCCGTCGTGCCCATCTGCCGAGGCGATCAGCCCAACGCGATGCCCGCGTTGGATGGCCTCGCGCACATCCAACGTGCGGTAGCGATCGGACACGCCACGGGGGAAGTCACCGTAGTATTCGCTGGAGCCCCATACCGAATAGACCTCGATCAGCCGGTCGAACGCCTCGTTGAAGATCCCCAGGTTGCAGGGATGCGAGGTGCTGGACGGGTGATGCGGCACGGTCATGAAGGGCACTCCTGTGGCCTGCAGTGCGGCCCAGAGCTCTTCGGGAGTGGTGGAGTCGGCCGGTTGCAGAATCGGTCGGCCCCCCGTGCGGTTGGCGTTGACCACTGTGCCGCCAGGCCCTCTGAAGTAGACGTTGCGGTGCCCATAGACCAAGCTGGTGAATTCGAAGGCGGGCAGGCAGGCGAATCGTCCCGGCTGCTCATACTCCAGCGCCAAGGCCAGATACTCCGCCACCTTGGCCGGATCGACCTGCCATTCGTGGTCGGTCAGCGCGTAGAAGTCCAAGCCGCCTGGCCCCAGCGCGTATTCGTAGTTCTCGCGGCGTGAGCCGAGACCGCAGCCCTTGCCTTCGTTCTCCTCAAGCACCTGGCCGGAGTGGGTGTGGATGTCCCCAAAGCAGACGTCCCAGTTGCCGATCCGGGGTCGCCGATCAAGCAGAGCCAGCACCTGGTAGATGTTCGTCTGGTTGAGCATACCGGGGATCTGGTCCAGCTGCAGCCAGCGAGTGGATTCCACCGGACACCGCGCCTCGACCCGGAGCTCCGTCGGTGCGCCGGGCGAAACCCAATCGCTCGGCACCACCAACAGGGCGGGGCCGAAGGTGGCGAATGCTTCGTCGCGAATGATGGAACTCAGCGTGAGGCTACCGAATGGTGCCGCCGATTCCAGCCGGTTCGCGGCAAAGGCAAGCACGCATTCCTCGCCCCGCCAGATCTGACTGTGGTTCACCACTCGGCACGACACTGCCAGGCGGTCGTTGACAAACACGTCGAACTGCCCGCTGGGTTGGGGTAGCGGCGAGCCATTGCCGAACGCCAGGGACAGATAGAATGCCACCTTGCCTTGCGTACTCTTCGGTACGGCCTGGCTTTGCCAACGCATGCCTCGCTTGGCGCTCAGCGGCACCAGCCATTCGCCGTAGGTATGCCGCTCGGCGTAGCCGGAAATGCGGTCGCCCGCGCAACGGGCGTCGCCTACCTCTCCCATCTCACCAAGCCCGAGCACCAGTGTGGCCTCCAGACGAGACTCGATGAGTTGCTTGATCTCCGGCTGCGTGCGGCGAGCCCGTCCGTCGCCTGAGTAGGCATCCATGGGGGTGGTCATCGGCTGTGTCTCTGATTTGGGAAAGGGGCCAAAGGGACGCAAAGGACAGAAGGGACGGTCCCATCATTCCATCATTCCATCATTCCACCATTCCTTCCCCTACACCGGCAGATCGGCCTTGACCACCTTGCCTGAGGGGTTGCGGGGGAGGGCGTCGAGGAACTCGATCACATGGGGGATCTTGTAGGAGGGCAGTACGCGGTGGCAATGCCGGCGGATATCGGTTTCGGTCAGTTCGACGCCAGGCTCGGGCACGACAAAGGCCCTGATCATCTCGCCCAGGGATTCGCGGATGCCGGTGGCTGGCATGCCTTTCACGGCGGTTTCCCTCACCTCGTCCAACCCCATGATCGCCGCTTCCACTTCGCTGGCGTACACGTTCTCGCCGCCGACGATGATCATGTCCTTCTTGCGCCCCTTGATGAAGAAGTAGCCCTCCTCATCCACGGCAGCGAGGTCGCCCGTGTTGAACCACTGGCGTCCATCCACCTCCACGAATGCCTCTTCGAGCCGTCCGGGTTGGTTGATGTAGCCCTGAATCACGTTGCTGCGGGCAAAGAGCAGTTCGCCCACCGTGTCGGCCGGCACGGGGTTGTGGTCTTCGTTCACGATGATCGCCTCGACAAAGGGCAGGAGCCGCCCGATGGAGGCGGGGCGTTCCTCGGTGGCTTCGCCGTCCATGGCGTGCGTGGCGGAAGTGGTCTCGGTGAGGCCGAAGAAATTGTGCAAGGCCACCTCGGGGAAGGCCGCCTGCAGGGCTCGCACGATCTTCACCGGCATGAAGGAGCCTGCGTAGCCGATCACCCGCAGCGACGAGGTGTCGATTTCCGCCAGGCCGGGGGTGGTCACCACCCGCTGGAGGATGCTCGGGACGGTCAGGAATGTCGAACAGTGCTCGGTCTCGATCAGGCGGAGCAGACCGTCCGGCGTGGTGTCGTTGGTGATGATGACCGGTGCCTTCTGGTAGGCTGCCGCCGGGAGGGAGCTGTACAGGGCAGTCGCATGGAACATGGGATTGACGATCAGATGCACGTCGCTGGGCACGAATTTCTGCGCGTTGATCGTGGTCATCACATTGAAGATCAGGTCCGAGTGGCGCATCACTGCGCCCTTCGGGATCGAGGTGGTTCCCGAGGTGTGCATGATGATGGAGACATCGCCCGGATCGATCTCCGGAGTCGTGGGCGTGGCGTCCACAAACCAATCTGCGAGATTCGCCAGCCCTTCACTGGGCTTCAGGGCGGCGAGAGCCAGCTTGTCCTGTTGGGCTGCAGCCTTCAGGGCTACCTTGTCCATCTTGCTCTGCACGATCATCGCGTCCGGCTGGATGTTGGCGAAGATGGCGGTCAGGCTATCCTCCTTCAGCCAGGTGTTCAGGGGCACAATTTCGCCGCCGACCTTGGCCACTGCCCAGTAGATCAGGAAGTACTCCAGGCAGTTGGGGAGGAACACTGCCACTCGGGGCCGTTCCACGCCGGTCGCCTGTTGCAGGCCAGCGGCTAGCTGGATGACCTTTGCTTCGGCCTCCGCGAAGGTCAGGCGGCAGTCGCCAAACACCGCGGCCAGCTTGTCCCCAGCCAGGAGCACCGCCTCGTCCCACATATCGCGGGTGGTCAGTGGATGCTCCTTGCGGATGGCCTTTGCCTTGCAGTCGAGGAGCTTCTCCAGAACGGGTTCCAGCACGCTGGCCACCGACCGATTCCCGTTCTCGTTCGGGTGGTTCCGGTCCCGCCAGCAGCAGCGGTCCTCGATGATCTCCAGTTGGTGGTTGGGGATGTAATCGCAACCGAGCCTTTCGGCCGTCGCCTTCTCCAGCTCGCGGAAGGCCAGCGCCCGCTCATCGATCCCGTAGCTTTTCTCGACCAGTTCCCCAGCGCCATTCCGGTAGGGCCAGAAAACGCCCAACACCATCACCTTGGCCCCGATTCCCTGGCAGGCGAGGACGACATCCTCCAGATCCTGCGCCCAGGCCGTGTAGGGGCGTTCGTCCTGCCACCAGTCGTTGGCACCGAATTCCACGATCACCATGTCCGGCTTCAGGTCCAGCACATCCTCCTGCAACCGTTCCTTCGCATCGACGAAGGTCTCGCCCCCGACACCCTTGTTGATGATCTCGTGCTCCGGGAAACGGCTCTGTAGAACGTCGCTATACCGGCCATCTTCACTGCCGCAGGAGGTGAGGCTGTCGCCAAAGCAAATCACGCGCATGGGAGGGGCTCCTCTGGTGGGGATTGTGACCGCGACTGTACCCCCCAGCCCACCGGTTCGCAACCGAGAACCGGACAGGCCAAAACAAGAGCACCCGCGAGTGGGGGCTGGGTGCCAACGCCACTCGCGGGTGCAGAATGTTACGGCCCCATCGCCGTAGCGGAACTTCTACTTGGCGAACTTCCTGACGGCAGAGCGCTCATTGGCGCGCTCGCGAGCACGGTCCGAGGCGTGCCAGGCTTGGCTCTTGCCCTTGCCCTTGCCCTTGCCACCGCCGCCATCGTCATCGTCATCGGCGTCATCGTCATCGGCGTCATCGTCGTCGTCGATGATAAGTGCCGCTTTAACGGTGACTGTCACGATTGCTTCCGCAACACCGGCTTCGTCAGGCTTGGTGAGACTGACGGTATAAACCCCGGCGGGCAGCACGACAGTAAAACCCCCGATGAGGTCAGGCTGGACAGGCACGTCACCTTCAGCTGCATCGGTCACGGTCAGGGAGAGCGGGGATGTGGACGTCAATACCGACTCGTCCGTCTTGATCGTCACCTCCACAGATGCCTCACCTGCCGCGAGTTCATAGGTGGCCGGCGTCGCAGTGACAACCAGAACGG
>JABGQJ010000364.1 GCA_018648945.1 Victivallales bacterium | reverse complement strand
GCAGATCGTCGCGGATCACAAAGACTCGGGGTTTGAGGAAGAGGATCTCGCGGTTGAACCGGGTCAGGACCGGCGCCTTGTCGGCATTGTAGGCAGCGGCCAATTCCCCCCGGATGTAGTCCACCGCCTCGCCGGTGCGGAAGTCGTGCATCTGGCCACCGTTGAGCCTGATCTGGTCCTTGCCTGGAGTCGTGACCGCGTGGCTCGCCAGGTATTCGTCATCCAGATCCAGCAGTACCGTACTGTGGCCGATGGTGCCGACCGTGTAGCGTCGCCGGGGAGGATCGAAGTAGCTGCGGTAGCCGGGATCCCAGCCGATCCACTCGCCGTTGTAGCTGAGCATGAAACTGCCCTGGTCGTAGTGGTTGTGCCCCACGGCTGTCTTGGGCGGACCGCACTTGAAGGCGAGGAGTGCGGAGTCGGTCTTGTAGCCATCGCGCAGCGTGGCATACCCGACCGACTGGTAGCAACCGGAGGGCCTGGCTGGCGGCGTGCCGGGGCGAATACGTGTCGGGTCCACCGAGAGGAACTGGCGCACCGAGTCCAGCGACAGACCGGCCACTTCCCGGCAGTACCAGGCAGCATCGCCGCTGCCCTGCAGGGCCAGCACCCGGGTCAGGTTCACGAAGCCCACGCCAGGGCCGCCGTCGCCGAAGCAGGGCTGCTGTCTGGTACCGGGATCGAGCAAGGTGATGCAGTAGCGTGGGAGGGTCGCCAGATAACGGTGCTTGCTCAGTTCATCCGCCTTGCCGATGCCACCAAGCAACCAGACCATGTCGGCCTGCTGGTTGGCCGCATAGGTGCCATACATGGGTCCCTCCAGCGCCCCGCCATCTTCGCCTTGAGCATCCATGTTGAGCCGCATGCGCACGATCGCGTGGTTCAGCCATCCCTCCGCCCGTTCGTCTTCGCCGAGGAGGGCAGCCGCACCGAAGGCCAAGCCGTTGGCGATGACCGCCGTGTAGTTGTGGTAGGGGGAGATGGAGTCGATCATACCATCGATGGGACCCACGCCCTTGTCCACGAGAGCCTGACGGATGGTCGCCGCTTCCCCGTCCGTCAGCCGGTCGCGGCACCAATCATAGAAGACACTGACCCAGATGGTGGCATGGCCCGTATCTAGGCAAGGCTTGGCGCCGCCGTAGGTCAAATCCGTCCAGATGCCGTCCCAGGCGGAGAGATGCAGCACGATCTTCCTGGCCCGCTCGAAGTACGCGTCCTCGCCCGTGACGACGTAGGCGAAGGTCAGCAGGCGCAGGCGCGTGGTCAGGGAGTCGCTGCGCTCCTGGAACATCGCCGTCCAGGGCGGATAGTGTTTGCTGTCGGCATGATCGGGGGGGCGCTCGTCCGAGAGCGTGTAGCGCCACACCTTGCCCGCCGCCCCTTCCTGCCCAGGGATGGTGACCTTGTAGGAATAGGGCGGGGCTTTCACGAATCGATCGGCCTGCGCCTTCAGCTTCGCCCAAGCCTTGCTCGGCACATTGCCGAAGGCATCGGCTGTTCCGCTCGCGGCCATGGCCCGCAGGCGTGGGATGTCCTTGGGCGTGATCCAGATCCGCGGACGGGGCAAAGCCGCACCGGAGACAGTGGCTACGAGAGTGGTTGCCAGAGAGATCGCGCGTGTCGTCGTCATGGTCTCATCTCCAGATGCCGAGGGGGAAGGGCGGAATGCCGAAGGCCCTGAGCGAAGTCGAACGGGGGTAGTGGAGTAATGGAGCGGCAGAAACCGAAACGGCAACCCGAGGCGGGAGACGTCCGACTTCACGGTCCTGCTGAGCTCTGGTGCAGTGTAATTTCCACACTCGGCCCCGGACAGCGATCCGGTCTTGGGACTTGCCTCAAGCGTGCGGGATTGGCGGCCATGGAGCGAAGGCCAGTAGCCCTTCCTCTCTGCGTCGCTACGTCCGCCGGACAGGAACAGAACCGCGCCGCCCCCCCAGCCCCAGGGTCAGAGGATGCCGTAGATCAGGAGCACGGTCGGTATGGCGAAGAGAACCAGCAGAATTGCGAAGCGGATCCTCCAGTCCAGACCTACCCACCACTCTATCAGCCACATTTCAGTCCTCCCTTCCTGTTGTTACCCGTCGGTTCAAAGCAGGGCATCCTTGGAGTTGTGAAAATACGGTCTCATGGGGCGTTTTCAACATGCTTGTGAAGGCTTGGGGGACGGGCCCCTTCTGGCGCGTATGCGTGGCAGACCTCACCGCCGGGCGCGGCGGACCTGCACCTCCAACTGGCCGAAGTCCTTGGGGGCGGTGAAGATGATCTCGGTCTCTCCGAACCGGTAGCGCAACTCGTCCGGGGAGCCTAGGTAGGGGGCGAGGGTCTGCTTGAGGGCGGGATCGGCGGCATCCGTGAAGAGCACCCACTTCCCGCGACCTTCGGGGACGGTGGTCGTGCCTTTCTTGAACTGCTTCCGAATCCCTGCTGGTGCCAGCCTGGGCACCGTTGCCGCCACGCCGCCGTTGCGGACGAAGGCCTCCACTGTGCGCATGGTCTTCTCTGGGATCTGGGTCCCGAGGAGGAACGCCAGTTGGAGTCCCTCGTAAAGCTTCGGATCGGCCGCCAGATGATCGTAAACCACCACGTTGTTGGCGGGTATGAAGAGCCGGTAGTTCATGCCAAACCCATCCGCGTGCCAGGTCAGGCCGGTGCCGGGCAGGACATCGTGAGTCAGCAGCCGCCAGACACGGGACCATGCCCGCGTGGTGCCGTCCGGGACCAGATTCGACGCGCCATACAGGTTCTGCCGGATGTGTCCACGCTTCACTTGCCCCCAGTCGCTGTCGGGGAAGCGGACGATGGCGATGCTCGGCTTCAGGTGTTGGGCCAGCACGCGGCGGGGATGCTGCGGCATGTATTCCCGTTGGAAGCTCTGGGCCACCTTCCCCCACGCAGTCAGCTCGGGCTTCCCGTCCACGACGCGATACAGCGAGTCCTGGTAGTTGATGTTCTCGATGTAGGCGGCGTGGGCTCCTGTCCAATAGCTGAAGAGCAGGGACGACTGCAGCTCCTCTGGCGTGTGATAGGGCCACTCCTTCCGGCTTCCCCGGGGGGCGCGCACCCCCCACAGGTCGAGACATGGCACGTAGGGCACTTCGTACTGCAGACAGGCCCCCAGCGCGACCGCCGCCGCCACCGGCAGCACAGACTCCTTCAGGAACTTGGGGTGCGGTGCCATCCCCGCCCGGCCGAACATCGGGAAGAGACTGGGAAAGACGTGCTCCGTGCGGAGCATCGGCTTGTCCAGCGTCCGCCACGAGGCCGGCCCGAAGGCGAACTGCTTCTCCCGCAGCACCCCCAGATTATGCAGATTCCCCTCGTACGCTGCCGCTAGCGTCAGGCCTTCGGCATTGAAGAAGTGCGGCCGGAACTCGTCCTCGGCGCGAGCGCCACCGGTGACATCCACGCCATTCGTCGTCCAATGCTCCGCCTCGTCGTAGCACACGCCCTTGAAGTGCGGGGAGGACAGACACGCCGCCAGCCAATCTGGCGTCGGCTGGAAGAAGAACCCCGGTCGCTGGAAGTCCGGATGGCTCCCCTTCTGCCGACTCGAGTTCTCCTGGTTGATAATGTAGTCATGCCCCGTCTCAGCCGCCCATTTGTTCATGGCAGCGATGTACGGCAGGCTCTGTTTAGTGCCGGGCCCGTTCCCGCGCCAGATATGCACCATCAGGAAGTCGAACCCCATCATCTCGAACGCCTCGGCCAACGCGGGATCAGCGAAGACCTGACGCTTGTTGCCCGCATCGTCCGCCCCAAGAGGCATGGTGAAAGCCGGGGGAATTGTGCCCATATTGCGTGTCTCCGATTTTGGTGCTGCCCAAGCGATGGCGGACACCAGAATGGTCGCCAAGGAGATTGCCCGCATCATTGTCATGGTTTCGCCTTCAGATTCAGCCGTTCCCGCAACTGCGCCGCCAGCTCGGGCAGGGAGGCGGGAGGGGGGGTGTCTTGATCGCTCCAGGCGTAACAGGCGGGCAGATCGTTGCGACCATGGGTGCCTTGCACTTTCTCGGGCTTCAGGCTGACGGTGACGAGGGGAGGGAAGCCGGAGAAGAGCTCGCCGGGGTCGTAGCCGGGTTTGCTGTGGATATCCACGTGGGTGGCGTAGTCGGGGGCTTTGCAGCGGTCGGCCCACCAGGGGTAGGCGAGCCACGCGCCGTGCTCTGCGACCATTCGCAGATCGCCGAACTCGCCCCCCTGCCCTGCTTCCACCGAGGCAACTCCGGGCAGGTTGGCAAGCACCTGCCGGACCTGTTCGCGGTCCGACGCGTCGGGCACGTAGACCTCGGCCACTTGGTGGTCGACCATGGCGAAGGCGCGCGACTGGTAGAGGTCGGGGTAGAGCATGCCCTTCACCGTTCGGGTGGCGAACAGATCGTGCTTGTGCAAGGCCAGATTGGGGAGTACCACCTGTTTCGCTTGTTCGATGGCGTAGTCGCCCCAGACCAAGGTGGTGTAGCCTGCGTCCTTGGCGGCTGCGAGCAAGACGTCGAGCTGGGCCACCAGTTTCCGCACCTCGCGGGCGACCTTTGGGGAGTCGGGGCCATGCTTCTGGAGCACGTAGTCCAGATTCGGCACGTAGGTCAGCAATAGGTCGGGACGCAGGGCCGGATCAGCCAGCACGGCCGCCGTGGCTCGGCAGATCCATTCCCCGGCCTTGGCGGAGGCCAACGGGCCCCAGTAGTGCATGAGATTGAACTTCCTGCCCACTGCCTCAATCAGCGTCTGTTCCAGCGTTTCGGGCACCGTATACAGCGACTGGATCATGCCACCATGGTGCTTGTGAATGGGCGCTGGCGAGACGATCAGATCGGCCCCCTCGCCCAGGCTCTGTTGCCAGAACATCACGCCGACCGTGCCGCCGTCCGCCCGGAATTCGTCCCAGATCCGCCCGCCCTGCACGAGCCGGGCCGACTGGTTCCAGAAGTCCGTCTTCCGGGTGGTCCGGTCGAAGCGGCCGTTGCCGGCGATACCAGTCTCTGCCGGGGCCAATCCCGTCCGAAACACCGCTTGGGCCGTGCACGTCACCGCTGGCATGGGGGGTTGCAGCGAACCGAATTGCAGACCGAGACGCGAGAAGTCGGTAGCGAACTCACGCACCAATGCCCCGCCAAGTGCAGCTACTTGGACGACTAGGACCTTCGGATGTCGGGCGCCAGAAACCATTCTGTCTCCATGGACGGTGGGTTCGCCGACACCATACCACGCCGCATCCGCTTGTGCGTGTTGGGCGCGTAGGGTACGATAGGTAAGGGGAGTGCTCGCCCCGCGCACCTGCCAAGGAGTACCACGCCATGCCCCGACATCTGCTCATACCGCTACTCATTGTCGTGCTGCCCTTCCTGGCGATCTCGGGGACCTTGGCCGCTTCCGTCCTGATCTTCCGCTACAGAAGGGACCTCATGCGTGCGGTGGACCCGGTGGCCTTCCCCAAGGAGACGAAGCTCGCCCTCTCCCTCAACGACTGGGCGGAGGAGCACGGCTTCAGCTTCCTTGGCTCGTACCAAGTCAACGCCTTGGGCTCGGCCTACGTGGCCGCCTGGGAGAAGGAAGACGAGCCCACCTACTTCTGCGTCTACTATCTCAACCAGACGCTCGCCCGCGACTTCGTGACCATTCTCGACGGCACCGGCGCCCTGACCACGGGGAACTCCGCCGACGCCTTGCTCTTCCCCTGCGCGCCCCGCGACTACAAACAGACTTTTCCGGCGACCACGATCCAACAGCAATGGGACAGGCACCGCGAAGCTCTCGACTTCCTCAAACGCAGCCGAGACGTCAAGATCCGCTCCGACTACGCAACCTTTGAGGAAGCCTTCAACGCGGGCTTGCGGGAGCCCATGAAGTATGTTATGTCGCTTTTCCTCTGGCCACTGCGTGGCCCCTACTGGTACTTCCTACGCCGCACCAAGATGCGCAACCTGCCGGTCGAAGACCTCATCAAGCGGGGCTGGATCAAGTAGCTGTCCCCAACTGCAGGAACGCGAATGAAAGTCGCTCTTGCCATGCTCTGCCTGTCCACATCCCTTTCCGGTCTGCTCGCAGCGCCCGAGGGCGTACCGCTGGAAGTCTACGGCACCGTGCCGGGCCTGGCACCCTCCAGCAAGTACAGTTTCCGGGTCAGGCCGGCGGGGGCCGACGCTGGTTGGCAGGATGCGTTCGCCTTCATCACCACCTGCAAGCAGGGAGGAAAGGGCAAGAACGCCTACTTTGGCCGACTGAGCGGCTGGACTAACACCTATATCAACTTCGAGATGAGCGGTCCCGTCGAGGTCGAGATCCGCAAGGCCAGCGGCGACCCCATCCAGAAGGCGGTCGTGCATCCCCGGCGCAAGGCCAGATCATGCACGGTGCGCGACGGCAAGGCCTACGTCGTGCTTGACAAGCCCTGCCTCATCACGGTGGACATCGACGGCCAGATGGATGACCAGGACACCGGCAAGACCAAGAAGGGCCGTTACGAAGGGCCGCCGATCCACACGCTGACCATCTTCGCCAACCCACTCATCGTCGACCGTCCGCGACCCGATGGGCCGGACGTCCATGCGGTCAAGCCGGGGGAGGAAGCCCCCAGCGAGGGCGCCTGGAAGACGCTCTACTTCCTGCCCGGCGTGCACGATATCGGCGTGGCGTTTCCGGTGCACGCCAACCGCGGCTACTACATCCCTGGGGACGCGATGGTCTACGGGACCATGAACAACCACGGCAAGTGGCCCGATGGCCATCACATCCGCATCTTCGGCTACGGCACCCTCTCCGGCGCCAGGCTCGCGCATCCCAAGCACACGACGCCGCGCCCGAAGAAGGAGAGCCTCCACAACCCGATCCACATCGTCGGCGCGGGGAACACCACGGTCGAGGGGATCACGCTGGCCGATTCGGCCCACCATTCCTTGATGCTGATCTCCGGCTACAAGCCCGAAGAACCGACCGACATGCGTTGGGTCAAGATCTTCACCTGGCGCGGCAATGGCGACGGCATCAACCCCTTCGGCAACGGTCTCATCGAGGACTGCTTCATCCGGACCCAGGACGATTCCACCTACGTCAACGGCCGGGGGATCCGCCGGGTGGTCTACTGGAACGACCACAACGGCTCCACCTTCGTACTCACCGCCACCCCGAACCGGGAGCTCGTCGTGGAGGATTGCGATGTGGTCTACGCCAGAGCGGGCTGGCATCGCTGGAGCGGCGGACGCCTGTTCAACATGCGCGGCGAAGGCAAGGGAAGAGGCGGCAAGGGCGTGGTCTTCCGCAACATCCGGGTGGAGGATCCGCGCCCAACCCTCCAGCACTTCATGATTGCCATGCAGGGCATCAAGCCCTATGCCGATCCCAGCAAGCGTCGGCGCGGCCCCGGCGATCTCTCCGGGATTCTCTTCCAGAACATCGAACTCGCCGCCCCCAGCGTCATGGGGGAGCCCGATATCCTGTGGGGCATGCCCGATGCCCGGATCGTGAACGTGATCTTCGACAATGTCACCGTTGGCGGCAAGAAGATCACCAGCCTGGACCACTTCAAGCACAACGAGCATGTCCAGGATGTGATGTTCAGGTAGCTGTGCGAGAGGGGCTGACGGATGGAGAATGTGGGAGCAGCACCGTGTGCCGCGACTCCCTCTGGCTTCACTGAATGTGGGAGGGGCACCGTGTGCCGCGACTGTCTTCGGCAGGGAAAGATCGCGGCACGCG
>JABGQJ010000363.1 GCA_018648945.1 Victivallales bacterium | reverse complement strand
TGGCCGAGATTGGTCCCCGGTCGAACGTGCTGATCATGGGCGGTGGCCCCATCGGCCTGATGGCGATGGCCTTGGCTCGCGCGGCGGGGGCACGGCACGTGTTCCTCAGCCAAGGCGCCCGCCGCCGGGCACGTTGCGCCCTCGCCCTCAAGTGGGGCGCAGACGCGGTCGTGCCGCCAGAACAGGTGACCAGCTTCGCTTTTGGCTGCGAGCTGGACCGCGTGCTGGTCACCGCACCCCCCAAGGTCTTGCCGGATGCCTTCGCGGTGGCGGCCAAGGGCGCGATTGTGAGTTTCGTCGGCATCGAGCACGGCGACGGCGCGTTCTGCCGGTTCGACGCCAATGCTTTCCATTTCAAGAAGCTGCAACTGCGCGCCAGCTTCGCCAGCCCCGCCCTGTTTGGGCCGCTGGCGCTGCAATACCTGCGGGAAGGCGTGGTGGATGGCGACGCGCTGATCTCGCACCGGTTCGGCCTAGACGACCTGGCGCAGGCCATGGCGGCAACATTTGAGCCGGACGCGATCAAGGTAGTGGTGGAGCCGTAGTCGGAGACTGGAAACCAGGCGCGGTACCCGCGTCGGAGGAACACAACATGAGAACCATGCTGGCCGGAATCGTTGCGGTGTCGCTGTGGAGCGTCGTGGTCGTGGCAGATGTGTCGCTGAAAGCGGGGGCCGCAACCGTGACCGTGGGGAAGGATGGTCAGATCAAGGACATCCGGGCCATGGCGGACAAGGCCGTTCTGGCGCACGTCCCCCATGCGCCCTTCCTGTCGATTCGGCGTGGCAGCAAGCGGGTGTCTCCCAGCGACCTGCAACGGAAGGGCGATCAGCTCATCGCCCAATTCGCCGACCCGGCACTGACTCTGAAGTGGCAATTGGTCGAGAAGCCCGACTACCTTGCTCTCCACCTGCGCGAAGTGGTCGGGAACGCGCCGGACCAAGTGGAGTTCCTGGCAGTCATGCTGTCGCCAAAGGCGAAGGGCTGGTGCGTGAGTACGGTGGCCTTGAACCAAGACACCAACGCCTTGGGTTTGCCCGGACGCAATCCCCGGGGCCAGGCCGCTGCCTTCAAAAGGCTCGGCCTGACTCGCGGCGCCGCCGCGCTAGTCATTGCACCAGTGGCACAGTTGCCGGAGAGCCTGAAGGCGGTGGTCAGCGATGCGCCGGACCTGCCGCACAGCCCGGTCGGCGGTCCTTGGGCGCTGGGTGCGCCAACCGCCCGCGGCTCGTATCTGTTCGCCCCCCGCAATGTCTCCGAAAAGACGGTGGACGAAGTGATCGAGTTGGCCGACCGGCTGGGACTGAGCCAGATCAACCTGCACGCCGCACGCTTTGGCGATTGGCAACCCTACCCCAATGTGTACCCGGAGGGGCGCAAGTCCCTGAAGCGGGTGATCGACCGCATCCATGCGGCAGGCATGCAGGCGGGCATTCACACCTACTGCTACTTCCTGGACAAGCGAACCCCCTACGTCACGCCCATTCCCGACCCCCGTCTGGCCAAGGACGCGGTCTTCACGCTGGCCGAGGATCTGCCGGCAAAGGGCACGACGGTGAAAGTGCTGGAGAGCACGGCCAGCATGTCGGCCATCACCGGTTTCTTCGAACGCAACAGCGCCACCGTACAGATCGGCAACGAGCTCATTGTCTACCGGGTCGTGCGCAAGGAAGCGCCCTTCGCCTTCGTGGAGTGCAAGCGTGGGGCGAATGGCACCAAGGTTGCGGCCCATGCGAAGGGTGCAAAGGTCCACCACCTGCGCGAGTGTTTCGGGCTCTTCCTGCCGGACGGGGACTCGACGCTCTTCGCCGAAGTCGCGGCGAATCTCGCCGGGCTGATCAACGAGTGCGGGTTCGACATGGTCTATCTGGATGCCTTGGATGGCTCGGACGTGGTGGCGGGGAGCGGGTGGTCTTGGCACTACGCGGCGAAGTTCACCTTCGAGCTGTTCCGGAACATCAAGCGGCCCGTGCTGGCGGAGATGAGCACCTTTCCCCATCACCAGTGGTTTGTGCGTTCGCGGGCTGGGGCCTGGGACCATCCCGTGCGCAGCCACAAGGCGTTCATCGAGACCCATTGCCAGGCGAACAGGAACTACGAGCGCCACCTGCTCCCCACCCATCTGGGCTGGTGGCAGTATAAGACCTGGCACGATTTCGCCACGGAGCCGACCTTCGCCGATGACATCGACTATCTCTGCGGCAAGTCGCTGGGCTTCGGCGCGGGCATTTCGGTGCAGGGGGTTAGCCCTGCCACATTGGACCGGGTGCCGGCTCTCAGTCGAATGTCGGCTATCTCCCGCCGCTGGGAGAATCTGCGCCGTGCGGGCTACTTCACCGATGCCGTGCGCAAGCAGTTGCGAGTGCGGGGCGCGGAATTCACGCTGGCCGCGAACGAACAGGGGGAGTGGGATCTGGTCCCCCGGCAAGCCCCATCGCACCGAGTTTCCGGGGCCAAGGACGGCAGCAACCGTTGGCAAGTGGCAAACCCATTCGCCGAGCAACCCCTGGCGTTCCGCTTGGAACCCCTCGCCACCGCCCAGGCGAAGAGTGCCGGAACGGCCCGGGGACTCGTTGATCTTGCGACCGACAAGGCACTTGTGTTCAAGGCCCGGCAGGGCATGAAGGTCACCTGCGAGGCCAGCGCCCTGCGCACACCGGATGGCCAGGTGGCGGCGCGGCTGCAGGTGGCGGACCCCGGCAAGCAGAGCAATCCATGGGCGCACTGGCAGCGCAACTTCGATCCCCCCTTGGATCTGCGGGCGCATCAGGCCATCGGGCTCTGGGTGCATGGCGATGGCAAGGGCGAAGTCCTGAACATCAAGCTTCAGAGCCCGAAGCACCTCTCCCGCGCGGCCGGCGAGCACTATGTGGTCATCGACTTCACGGGCTGGCGCTGGATCGAGCTGATCGAGCCGGAAGGCGAACGCTATCTGGACTACCGTTGGCCGCATCGGGGATGGTACAGCGTGTTCCGACAGAGCAAGCGTCAACATGCGGTGAGCCGGGTCAGTGCCATGCTGGGCAATCTGCCAAAGGGACCAATGGAGATCCATATCGGCCCCGTCCAGGGCGTTCCCCTGGCCATGCCAACTCTGGACAACCTGCAACTGACCGTCAACGGCACCACCTTGGCGTTGCCCTTCGCGGCCCGCGCGAGCGAATCCCTGGAGTTGGACTCCACCGGCTGGCTGCGGCTGTTCGACGGCAAGGGCAAACTGCTTCGGACCCAGCGTCTGGCACACGTGCCGTTGCTCCGAGCGGGCGCGAACGACTTTGCCTTCGCCTGCGCCCCGCCACTGTCGGGCGAACGCGCTCGGGCCAAGGTAACCGTGTTTGCCACCGGCGTGCCCTTGCCCAATGCCCGGGCCACCGCCCCCACCTGGCCCGCGCAGGATCGCGATGTTGAACCACCTCACACGATTCTGGCCGGAGACGGCGAGCAGAACCGCTGGCGTTTCTCCAGCCGCGTGCCCTCGCCAGCGGCATCCCTCGAAGTCCGCCTCCAGGCCCTGGCCTTGGGCGACCACCCGGCGCGTCACGCCGGGAAACAGGCGACCGTGCTCGATGACCTCGCCTCGCTTGCCGCCTTTGCCGACTCCCCGACCAACCAGTTCCGGCAGTTTGTGCGGAGCGGCAAACTTGTCAATGTCGACTCCTTGCCTGGTGTGAAGCACACATTTGCCCCGCTCGCGCGTACACCGGGCAATGCCGGCGCGCTCTTCACGGCCAAGAGCCCCAAGGCCGGTGGCTGGTGCGCCCGTGGCCGACGGTTTGAGCCCCCTCTGGATCTCTCCGCCTCCACTCACCTCGGCTTCTGGCTGAAGGGGGATGGCTTGGGCGAGATCCTGTACCTCCAACTGCGTGATCCCAAGGGCAAGAATCTGGATTTCAAGACCACGGTCGATTTCGTGGGCTGGCGTTATGTAGAGTTCCCCGCCGTGGCCGGGGACTTCGACTTGGCGCATACCGAGTATGCCATCCTCTACTACAACGGCCTACCAGCCGGGCGGGAAGTGGCCTGCGGGATTGACGACATCCGGGCGTTCACCGTGCGCAGTTCCCTGCGCAATCTCCTGATCCGGGTGAATGGTCAATCCCTGCGACTGACTGGCGACCTGCCAGCTGGCGCCAGCCTGCGCTACCATCCCAGCGAAGGCTGCGCGATCACCGCGGCAGACGGCAGTAAGAAGACCGTGGCAGCCACCGGCAACGCCCCGCTGTTCCAGGGCTGGAACGAGATCGACGTCCAGGCCGACGGCACCGCCGAACTCGCCCTGAACGTCACCCTCATCAAGCACTACGCACCAGCCAAGCGCTGACCAGCGCTCGCGGAACATCAAGCCTCTGGGAATAGCCGGCCAACCGCGCAATGTGACCTTCCTCCTCGGCTGCTTCGCTACGTGACAGAACGCTGGAATGGCAGTGCCGTGGCGATGGCAGGGGGAATCGCCTCGCATACCCCAGCGCTGGAGATGCGCTCGTCCCTGAGCGCGGAGCCCGGAACGGGCGACGGGAACCCACGCGCACATCACCCCGTTCTCTGCCATGGCTGAAGATGCGGGCGGGACGCCCGCGCTCCCAGGACCGAGACCCCTTCCAGGGCTCAGGGGATGATTGGCCGAGCGACGGAGAGATATGCAGATCCGCCCAATCGCCCTCGGGGACGCACAGGGAGTTGTGGGAGCTTCGGCAGCCGATCTGCATCAGGAAACAGTGCGACGTTCGAGGCAAGAAGCTCCGGAGCCGCCGCAGGCGGCGGCATATCGTAGCCACGGGTGCGAACCCGTGGTGGACAGGGAGGGGAAACGGAGCCCCCGCCAGGGCGGCGGCATATCCCGAGGAGGGCGCCAGCCCGACGATGCGGCGAGGTAGGAGAAGAGGCATTGCCCTGGCGTGCCCGCGAAGTCAGCGTGACTGCGGGCTCGCGCCCTGGCGCGGTATGCCACCCCCTGGCGGGGGTTCGGTCCATGACGTTCAGCGTACCACGGGCTCATGCCCGTGGCTACGATATACCGCCCTCTGGCTAGAGGGCTCCGGATCGGCACTGACGCGCCTCGGCGGTGGAGGACCACCGCATCTCCAGAGGTCCAGCCAATCCCACGCCTGGAGATGCGCTCGTCCGCGAGCATCAATCACTGACGCGCAATGCCACGTAGTCATTGCGGCGGAGTTCCAGCTTCACCTTTCCGCCGGCAACCGGAATCGTCTGCCCGGTTTCGGCATTCGTCACCTTACCTGCCCCCACGGTCAACTGCACCGTCTCGGGATGGCGATTGAGATTGGAGACGAGGACGAGGGACTGCTTGCCGTTCTGGTAGTACCCCGCCACGACGCCATCTCGGTCGGCGGTGAAGCGTTGGTTCTCCCAGTAGGGAACAAAGACCACACCCGGGTCGCCGATGCCGAACTCGCGGCGGAAGGTCCAGGTCTTGCGCACTTCCTCAGCATTGCAGAACAGGGGCCATACGACCATGTCGGCCTGCATGACACGGGAGAGCATGTCGCGGGTGGTCAGGGGATTGGTCAGGATGTCCTTCTGGTTCTTCAGACAAGGCAGCCAGAGCATGACCGCGCCCCATTGCCGTCCGTAGCACTCGGCGCGCAACCGATCCATGGGCAGGGCGTAGCTGTAGTAGTAGACGCGGTCGTCCTCGGGCGGCAGCAGCTCGGGATTCTGGGTGAAGTAGCCGGAGTAGTACTGCTCGCCAATCAGCATGATGGTGAACGGGCTGAGGCATTGCATGGTGTGGGTGGCCGAGCAGTGGGCGATGGAGTGCGCCGGCGTGCCATTGCGTTGCCAGGTGTTGTACATGATGCGCTGATAGAGCTCCCGCGAGCCTTGGTACTCGAAGGTGGGTCGCCGCGTGCCGTCCACGGCATCGTAGCCGCCGCCGGACTCGGCACGGGTGTTGGGGATGGGCTGGGTTTCATCGACATAGACGCCATCCAGACGCCCCATGATCCCCGCCCATTCCTCCACGCACCAGGTCAGGTAGTCGGCCCAGCCAGTCGTCGTGGAACAGCGGAAGAACTGGTGGCTGCCACCGCCGGGTCGATTGGGCTTGGCGGCCCACTGCGAACGCATGTAGTCGGCGTCGGGGACGACCTTCTCGTCCTTCCGAACGGGAGTGTGCAGACGGCTCCAGTAGGGGATGACCTTCCGGCCCGCCGCGTGGTCCCGCAGAGCGCGGGCGCGGTTCTTGGGCACATCCTGCGCCCGGTGCGGATCGGGGTCGAGCCCCATGAAACGCCATTGGTCGGGCCAGTAGACCAGATGAGTGCCCCGGTCGGCGCCCCTGATGCCGTCGTATTGCGCGGTGAAGGTCCAACTGCGCCAACCGGTGGGCATGGGCTTGACCGGCGTCGCCATCAGGCCAAACCGGTAGGTCAACTCCCGCGCCGGGCCCGGCAGCTTCTCAGCGACCAGATTAAGGAGCAGTTCGGCGTCGCCGTCGGGCCGTCGCGTGATTTGGATGACGTCGGGCCGGTCCTTCGGCCACCAGAACTGGTCGGATTCCGCGCACCAAAGCAACCCGCGTTGGTTGCTGCCGACCCAGACCGTGGTGCGGAAACCACTCTCGAACACCGTCCCTGGCGTGTCTGGCAGACCCTTGGAATACGAATTGCGCGGCAGATCCTGGGATTCGTAGCCATGGGGGGCGCCGACGTAATGGACGAAGCGGGAGTGAGCGCCTCGGAGGGGAATCCGAAGACTGAGCGCGTCGCCCCCACCCCCGGGCAGGGCCAGTGAGCATTGCACGAGACCGTCGTAGGCTATCCGGCAATCCAGTCTGGCGAGCACCTTGCCGTCCTTCCTGGCCTCGCGGCGGAGCGTGACTTGGCCCTTGGCCACTTTGCCCACCACGGCAGCCTGGCCAAACGCCACAGATTGGTCACCAACCATCAAGGAGATCGGTCCGGCCAGAAGCTCCTCACCCGTCGCCCGGATGGAATCCAGCATGCCAGTCCCCGCAAACGAGTAACGCCGTCCCCAGACCGAAGCCGTCGATCCGGCCAGCTCCACGGGACTCCACGGCGGCAGCACGGTCTCGGGATCGAGCGCCTTGAGCCCCAGCTTCGGACGCCCCCCCACATGCCACGGGCTGCGTTTGCCCACAATCCGCTTGCCCACATCGGCAGTCTTCCCAAGTTTCTCCTTCAGGTCCGGCAACCGCTCCCCGGCGAGGGCCTTGATCTCGGCCTCGGCCAACGCGCGGCTGTAGGTGGCGAGAACCCCGATGGTGGTGCGACCGGCTCGCCCAAACTCCCCGCGAGGGCCAACCGAGACCTCCTTGGGCCAGGGCGGCGCGCGGTCGACCTGGGCCTCGTCAACGGGCAGGCCGTCCACATACAGCACGAGCTTCCCCGGCAGATCGTAGGTCAGGGCGAGGTGGTGCCAAGACTGCGCCTTCCAGTCGGTGATGGCGCGGCGCAGGAATACCTTGTCTCCCTGGTCAGTGAACTCGAAGTAGGCGGCCATGCCGGAGGTGTTGTACTTGTAGAAGAACAACTTCCCAAAGGGCGTCTTGCCCCCGACCACGCTCTGCAGCAGCATGTGGACCTGCTTGTCGTCGCCTTGCCAATCCTGGGGTTTGACGGTCAACTCGATTGTCCCCTTCCCCGTCGAGAGGGCTGCGGCACTCGGGTAGGCCACGGACGCGGCATCCACGCCAATCGTCAATCCGCGCACGGTGTGGGCCATGGTGTCGAAATCGAACACTGGCT
>JABGQJ010000362.1 GCA_018648945.1 Victivallales bacterium | reverse complement strand
ACCGGGACTGGTTTCAAGAACTTCCTGCCCTGGGGCAACGCGACCGTGTGGAGATAGGTTCCGGCTGACCTTGCCAAGCGAAGAAACCGGGTGTCCAAACAGGCCGCCCGGTTTTTTTCTGGGCCAGGCATTGTAAACCATGTATGCTCGCTGAGGTTTACAATTGCCCGGACATGGTTACATTCCCTGGTTTCCGATCCCTCTGTTCGTTGCGAAACCAAGGAATTGCCCATGTCATCCGCACGTCCGTGTCTCGTTGCCGCTGTCCTGCTCCTTGCCTTCGTGGGCATTGCCCAGGACGCGATCCAGTTGCCCGAGCTGCTGGTCACCGGCGCTGCCACCACAGGTGCGCAGGAACCAACCCTTGCCACCTCCCTTGGCGATGCGTTCGCTTCCTTGCCGGGATTGCATCTCTCGCCGCAGGGCGTCGGGGGGCAGGCGGACCTCTCGATCCAGGGGAGCAGCTTCAGCGGCGCCGGGCTCTGCCTGCATGGTCTCGCCCTGCGCAATCCCCAGACCGAGCACTTCCACAGCGAACTCCCGGTCTTGCCAGAGGTGTTCGGCGCGCTTGCCGTGCGGACGGGGATCGAACAGCAGGCTCTAACCAGCACGCACCTGGCGGGAAGCGTGGATTTCGGCCTCGGCCCGATCGTTCCCCGGGGCCGGCTGACCCTCGGTATCGGCGAGTTCTCCGCCTGGCAGTCCACCCTCTATGGCGCCCATGCCATACCCCTCGGCGAAGGGACACTGGGGGTGGCCGGCTTTGCGGCCAGCGAGGCGGCCGACGGTGATCCGTGGCGCGACAACGATCTGCGCCGGTCTCTGGGCGGTCTGCATCTCCAGTACCGCCAGGCCGACTGGCGGCTGGACGTCCTGGCGGCCCACAGCGACAAGACCTTTGGGGCCCGAGGCTACTACGGAGCGCCGGCTTCCCTGCCCAGCGAAGAGAGCGTACGCGATTCCCTGCTCTTCGTTTCTGCCCAGCGCGGCGACCTGGCCGACGAATACCTCCGCCTCGCCTTCGCTTGGCGCGAACTACGCGACACCTACCTGCTCGATGCTTCCCGACCCGCGCTCTATCGCAACCAACACCACTCCCGCCTCCTCACCATCGCCGCCGACCAGCGTACCGTGTTCAACGAGTCATGGTCCCTTCTGATGCGGGTTGAGCTGGAGCGGGAAGACCTCGACAGCACCTACCAGGGCACCATCGCCGCCGCCCCCCTCGGCGAACACTGGCGGGCTCGGGCCAGCTGTTTCGTCATGCCCGAGTACCGCATCGGCGACTGGCGCATCACCGCTGGCTTGCGGGCCACCGGCTTCACCGATGATCGCCCGGCCTGGCTGCCTGCCGCAGGCATTGTCTGGAGCCCGCGACCCGATACGGAGGTCTCTCTTGCCTACAGCGAGACCGTGCGCCTGCCATCCTATACGGAGCTGAACTACAACTCCCCCAGCAGTCTCGGCAACGCCGGGCTGGCGCGCCAGCATGCCCGCAGCATTGAGTTGGCTGCCACGGCGCCGCTTTCGGAACTCTGTCACGTGCGGGGATTGGCCTTTGTCCGCCGGGAGACCGATTCGGTGGACTGGGTAAAGGGGGCGCCCGGTGCCCGCTGGGAGGCAACCAACCTGGACTCAGTGGATGTCTTCGGCCTGCATCTGAATCTGGAGATGGAGATCCACCGGGATGTTCTCCTCGAACTGGGGGGGGAGCTGCTGCGCAAACAGGTTGACGACGAGCCCCACGCCAGCCGCTACGCGCTGGACTACCCCGAGACCAAGGCCCGGATTGCCGTCACTTGGCAGGCCGCGTCCTGGTGTGAAATCCGCGCGGAGCAAGCCCTGGCGCGTTGGACCGACAACCCGGAGCGGGGGACGCGACGGACGGCATGGTTGGGATCGCTCGCCATCGTCCTGCGCCCTCCCCAGCACCAGCAGTTGACCGTGACTCTCGGCCTGGAGAACGCCTGGGACCAGGCTCACGAGCCAGTGGTTGGCGTCCAGGCACCAGGGCGGCAGGCGCGAGCATCCCTCACTTACGAGTGGTGAGAGAACACCTCAGTCCCGCCGGGTGCGCCGACCCGCGCGTCGTCGGGCCGCCCGCATGGCATCGAGAGTGGCTTCGTGCTCGTCCTCCACGGCATCGGGAGGCGCCGCTGGCGGGGTTGGTTCGGAGGGCTCGGGCTCCGAGGTCGGGACCGGGGGAGGGCGGCGGCGACGCCAGCGAGGAAGGCGAAGCCGGGGGAAGCGCCAACGGCGCGCAGAAGGCTCTTTGGCGGGTCGCCGGCGCAGGCGCAGCGAGGGGAGATTGGCCAGTAGCCCCGTCCGGCGATGGAGGATACCAAGCAGGAAGCAGACGAGGGCCAGCGAGTAGAGCCAAGGGCTGAGCGGCACTTCGCCTGGGCGACGAGGGAGTTCCTCCCAGATCTCGGACAGGTCAAGGCACTCGTGTCCGCCGGTCAACGCCGCGAGCCGAGTCATGGTCTTGCGCCCCTTGCCTGGCTCGATGCGGCGGAATTCCGGCGAGTAAGGCAGACAAGCGGGCGAAAGCGAATGGGGTGGCTCGCCCGCGAGGAGGAGGGTTGGCAACACCGTCTCTTCGCCGCGCAAGAGCACGCGAGCCGACAGGGTGTCCGCATCGCGCCATTGCAGGTGAACGGTCTCGCTGGTCGGGATGCGAGTGGCGGAGCCACGCAGCAGACGCACCGTCGGTGGCACGACGAATGGCTGCCCCTGCCGTTCTGGATCAAGATGCAGCTCGATCACGCAGGCGCCTTCGCGCAGCTGTTGGGTAACCACCATCTGATCGGGCAACTGGTCGCGATTGCCCGCGACCCAGCGGGTCAGCCCGGTGTAGAAGGCGCCCACCTTGCTCCATTTGGCGAACTCTCCGGCGGCTTTGCCATCCGCTTCGCCGGTGAAGCATAGCGCGCGCCCGAGACCCGCCTGCCAGTAGGCCACCACGGGGGCTTCGTATTCGTCCACTGTCCGCATCGCCACGCTGGCCTTGGGGCGGGCGTAGCAGAGGTTGAAGCCACCCAGCGCGGGGGGTTGCCCAAGCGGCTGCTCGAACAGCGTCGCCATCTCGCCGGTGGCCGCGACCTCCGTGGGGTCGCCGATGAATGTGCTGCGGGCCACCGCGAAGGTGTCCTGGGCGAACAGTCGCGGGATTTCCTTGGCGTCGGCGGTGAACAGACAACGCCCATCGCCACGCTTGGCAATGTCCTTGAGCAGGTTGGCGTCGGAGTCTCCTTCCGTGCCCAAACCGACCACGCTGATCGTGATGCCCGCGTCCCGGCACTTCTCGACCAGCTGGACGTACTGTCCCGGCTGCTCCGCGTCGGCCGCATCGGCAAAGAGAACGATATGGCGGGTGCCAGCCTTGGCCGTCATCAGCATCCTGGTGGCCGCCTTGAGAGCTTCGTAGACGAAGATGCCGCCGCCCTGCGAGCCGATGCCCAGAATGCGTCCCCGATGGGCCCGCGCTGCGCTGACGTCGCACAGGTCCACGATCTCGTGCGGGGCGCTGTCCACCGCGAGCACCCCGAGTTCGTCATTCTCGCCCAGCAGATCGAGAATCTGGGCTGTGCCCAGGTTGGCGAGATCCATCTTCGTCTTGCCCCCCCCGGCGGGTGCTCCCATGCTTCCCGAACGGTCGAGAGCGACGACGATGGCCAGCCTCAGCTTGCGGTGTTCGCGACGGAGCTCCATGGAGACCGGCAGGAGTGGGTCCAGCGCGGAGCGGAAGTAGCCGCCGGGGCCGTAGGAGTTCCGGCCGCCGGTGGTCATCAGGCCAGCCCCCGTCTCTCGCACCCAAGCCGCGAGGTTACCTAGGCTGCTGGCCCCGACGCTGCTGGCGGTCACGTTCTCCAGCACGATCGCGTCGTAGCCAGCGAGTTCGGCGAGGGAGAACCCCGTGCCATCCGCTTTGCGGGTCCGTACCTCCAGGCCACCACCGCGCAGCAGTTCGCCCAAGGCAGAGCCGGCAGTCGGGGCCAGGTGCAGGATTGGCTTGGCCCCACTGACTCCCACCAGAACTCGCGCGTGGTTGTTCTCCGGCACGGGATCCTCCCCCGCGTCGATCATCAGCTCGTAGCGCAGACTGCCCACAGCTGGCGCCGTGTCCCGGAAGAAGAGCCGCCGAGTTCCCGCCGGCAACTCGATCTCACCCCGAGCATGCGGCACACCATTGCGGAGCAGTTCGTATGTGGCTTGTTTGGCGGCGGGGGAGCGGACCCAAGCCGAGATCAGGAAAGACTGCTTCCGGTGGACAGTGGCGGGGACGGCAATTCGCTCGATCGCCACGTCATCGGCCTTGGCCCGGGACTGCACGCGGAAGTCGAGCCCGACGCCGCGACTGGCGAGCGTCGTGGCCACGGCGTGGGGGTTGGCACCGGTCCAGAGGCCATCGGAGAACACGACGACCCGCCCGTTACCGTCGTCGGGAATCAGTGACAGAGCCATCTCAAGGCCACTGGCGAGGCTTGACTGCCCGGTGTCCAGGTCATGCTGGAAACCGGCGAACTCGCCGCTTCCGGGCGGGGCCTCCACCACCGCATCATGGCCAAAGGCGACCACCGCCAGCTGGTCCCCAGCCTCCATGCCCTTGCGGAGAAGCCCGACCCAACGGCTCTGCTCGGTCAACCCGGTCGCTGGCATGGAGAGGCTTCGGTCCGCCACCACCACCACGGTGCCGTTCCGGCTGGGCAGCCGGACCAAGGGCTGGCAAAGGGCCAGGATCAGGCTGGCAACGGTCAGCAACGAAAGCACCCGCAACAGCCGCCCACTCGGAGGCCAAGCCATCGCTGCCGCAAGCACGGGCAGAATCAGGATCAGCCAGACTGGTTCGCTAAGAATTGCCATCCGCTCTGTGTGTAGACCTCGCCCTGGGTAGTACACTAACCTCCGCCATGGCAGTGCGTCTGTCAAGGCGACGCGCTCGACCAGCGGGTCGCCACGGTCGGGAACCGCCGCCCAATGGCGCTATGTTCTGCGCAGTCAGAACGAAAGGAACCGCCCATGGACCGTCCTGCCCTGCATTTCTCGCCCGTATCCGGTTGGATGAACGACCCCAACGGCCTGATTTGGCACGATGGCGTCTTCCATCTCTACTACCAGTCCGACCCATCTGGGGTTCGCCTCATCTACAATGGTGCGGGCGCGGGCCTCGGCTGGGGGCACGCCACCAGCACCGACTTGGTGCACTGGACTCACCACCCCATGGCTTTGCCTTGCCAGAGGGAGCCGGATTGCCTCCATGCCCGGTACTCGGGCAGCGCGGTGGTGGACCGGCACAATGTCTCGGGGCTGGGCACGCCTGCCTGTCCCGCCCCCATGCTGGCCTTTTTCTCGGACATGCAGTTCGAACGCCGGAACGGAGAGTGGCTCCCCATTCGCCAACCCATCGGCATGGCCTACAGCCTCGATGGCGGTCAGAGCTTCGTGCCCTATGAAGGCAACCCCGTGGTCCCCACGGACGAACGCAAATTCGGTGATCCAAAGGTGTTCTGGCACGAGGAGAGCCGCCGCTGGGTCATGGCGAATATCCTGGGCATGACGGAGGGCCGCATCGAGCTGTGGGGTTCCCAGGATCTCCTCCATTGGCAGTTCCTGAGCGACGTCCGCTCCCCCCCAGCCCGCCGCTGGGAATGTCCTGACCTGTTCCAGCTGGCTACCTCCTCGGGTACGAAGCTCTGGGTGCTGAAGTTCAATGGCCCGAGGAACTACTTGGTGGGCAGCTTCGACGGCACCCGGTTCATCCCGACCGGGGAACTGCCTTGCCCCGAGGTCGGGCGAATCTACGCGGAAGTGACCTTCAACGACGTGCCCGATGGCCGGACGATTCTGATGGGATGGCTGCGGGAATCCCCGAACCCGGACCGCGCCTGGGTCGGCATGCAGTCCATTCCCCGTGAGCTCTCATTGGGCGAAACCGCCGAGGGGCTCTGCCTGATCCAGCGGCCCGCCCGCGAACTGCAAGCTCTGCGCGGAGAACGCTGCGAAGTCGCCGTCGGCATGGCCCTTGCCGATGGCGCGGCCTGGGAATTGGCCTTGCCGGAAAGCGGTGGCCAACTGGTCGTCCGTCTCGACAGCGGCGACGAGCAGGCCCTGCGATTGGATCGCGCGACCAATCGATTCCTGCTCCATGGCCGCGGCGGTTCGCACGAGGCCACTCTCTCTTCGCTTGCCTGCCAAGTGTTCATCGATCAGCGCGTCGTCGAGGTGTTTGCGGATGGTGGTCGCTACGTGGCGACCGCCATCCTGCCCCACGGTTGCAGCCCGGCGGCGATCCGTTGGGCCGGCCCGGAGCCCCTTGTTGCCTGGGAGCTCATCCTCTGAACCCCGAGCGGGTGACGGGAGTCCCCGGCAGCCTGCGCAGCAGGACGTGGCGGTGATCAGGCGTCCGTGCTCACGATGGCGAAGAAGGCAGGCTGCACGTGATCGGTCAGCCAGACCCCGTTCTCCGATACATAGAACGGGGCTCCCTCAGCATGCATCCGCGCCGCCGCCACCCTCAGGACAATGGGTTTGCCATGCCTCGACCCGACCTTTACGGCAGTCTCGACATCCCCTGATAGGTGGACATGGTGACGCCCCGACGGCTTCAGACCATGCGCCTGGATCGACGGGAGAAACCGGGTCGCCGTGCCGTGGAACAGGACTTCTGGTGGCGTGACTGGCTCCAGACCAAGGTCCACCTTGACCGAATGTCCCTGGTTCGCCCGGATCCTGCTCCCGTCCTCGGACAGGGCAAACCGCTGCTTGTCGCTGGTGGCGACAACCTCGCGGATCAGCTCACGGCTCAGTTCGCGACCGTGTTTGCCAGCCGCCGTGATCAGTTCCTCCACCGAGGCCCAGCCCTGTTCGTCCAGAACCAACCCGATTGTGCCTGGCTTGTGCCTGAGCACCAAGCTCAGGAACTTGCTTGTCTTGATCAGTCTCTTGTTCATCTCAACTCCCCAACACGGGGGATGCCGGCTACGTATCGGTTCCAGGCGGGTCGGGGAGCTCATGGTCAATCCAGGCCATTCCCGTTCCCGTTCCCATCCATCAGGTACTCGTTGATCGTGTAGTGACTACCGCCGCGCCACCGAGTGAACCAGATACGAATGGGTCGAGGAAGCATCGCCTCGATCTCATCGGTTCTCTGCTCGTAGTCTGGATCCATTTTGTGGAAGACCCTCTGGCGGAGCATGATCTCCTCCAGCAACGAGACGCCGAGCGATTCCTTGGCAGCGGCATCGCACTCGGCGTAGATCTCAGCCAAGCGAGCGGCCATGTCAGCGGCAACAGCGGGCCTATCGTAGCAGAAGTCGAGGTAGCGTCCGGCGAAGAACCCCAGATAGAGAACCGTGTTGGTCAGTGGCTCCGGCCATTCAGCGCGCAGGCAGTCCAGCCACTCCGAATCGTCCAGAATGGGAATCCGTTCCAGCACTGCCTCGACAAGGCGTTCCCTGGTGATGGTCGTCCGTTCCTCGCACATGGTACAACTGTATCATCTCATGGTCACACGTGCCATTGTGGCAGGCACGCGCCCCATCAACGCCCCACCGGCGCGAGGGCGAGAGTGGTCTGGATGGAGTAGCCGCAGGTGCAGCCGGAACTGCCTTCGGGGATGAGCACGAGCCCACCGGCCGGGAGGGTGTTGATCCAGCAGCTCGGGCGGGTGACGAGGGTCAGCGGAATCTGCTTGCCGGTGGCCAGATTCGCGATGGTCGGTCGGCCGCCTTGGCGGCTGAAGG
>JABGQJ010000361.1 GCA_018648945.1 Victivallales bacterium | reverse complement strand
ATGTCCAGCTCCGGCAAGGGTGTATTCCCACAAGATACCGCCAGACCGGCAGATGAGCCAGGAAGATGCGCGTGACGGATCCTGCTGAACTCGCGAAGACGGGGGAACGGGAACGGCCACCATCGCGAAGCAATGGTGGCCGTTGGAGAGAAGGCGGAAGCTGTCGCCTACAGGAGTTCGGCGATTTGGACGGCGTTGAGGGCCGCACCCTTGAGGAGCTGGTCACCGCAGACGAACAGGGCCAGGCCGGTGTCGCAGCTGAGATCGTCGCGCACGCGGCCGACGAGCACATCGTATTGCTCGTTGGAGTCGACAGGCATGGGGAAGTAGTTCGCCTTGCGGTCGTCCATGACCTTGATGCCGGGGGCCTCGCCCAGGGCAGCGAGGGCCTCTGCCACGCTCACCTTGCGCTCTTGCTCAATGGTGATCGCTTCGGCGTGGGAGCGGAGCACGGGCACGCGGACGGTCGTCGGGCAGACGCGGATTGCGCTGTCGTGCATGATCTTGTGCGTCTCGTATACCATCTTCATCTCTTCTTCGCAGTAGCCGTTTTCCAGCATGGGCGAGTTGTGGCTGAAGAGGTTGAAGGCGTAGGGATGGGGCAGCACTTCCGGCTGGAATGCCTGGCCGGCCAAGTACGCCTCCGTGCCCTTCTGCAGTTCCTCCATGGCCTTGGCACCGGCGCCGCTGGCGCTTTGGTAGGTGCTGACCACGATGCGCTTGATGGGCGAGAGATCGTGAAGGGGCTTGACGGCCACGAGCATGATGATCGTCGTGCAGTTCGGGTTGGCGATGATTCCCTTGTGCCACTTCACGTCCTCGGGGTTCACCTCGGGAACGACCAGGGGCACGTCGTCGTCCATGCGGAAGGCGCTGGAGTTGTCGATCACCACGGCACCGGCCTTGACGGCGGCGGGGGCGAACTCCCGGGTGCGGGACGCGCCGGCACTGAACAGGGCGATATCGATGCCCTTGAAGGAGTCTTGGGTCAGCTCCTCGACGGCCAGTTTCTCGCCTTTGTAGACCAACTCGCGGCCCACCGAACGTTTCGAGGCGAGCACGCGGAGTGATTTGACCGGGAAATTGCGCTTTTCGAGCGTCGTGAGCATCTCGGTGCCGACGGCGCCAGTGGCACCGGCGACGGCAACATGAAAGCCTTGACTCATGTTGTCACCTCGCGGGGTTGGGGGTCATCGCCAGCAACACATTGGGCCGCAAACCGTGCGGCCATGCGGGCGAGCCCAATACTATATCAGTGCTTGGCGGCAAATCACGCCAGCGAGGGGAGTTCTGGCCACGCCTACGCGCCCAGCGTGCCTTCGAAGACCGTGGCGGCGGGGCCGGTCATGTAGACATGGTTGTCCGCCTCGCGCCATTCCAATTGCAGATCGCCGCCGGTGAGATGGACGGTGACCTTGCGTTCAGTCAGGCCATTCAGAATGGCCGCCACGCAGGAGGCCGAGGCACCGGTGCCGCAGGCCAGTGTCTCGCCCGCACCGCGTTCCCAGACACGCATCTCCAGCTCGGTCGCGCTCACGCGGCGAATGAACTCCACGTTGATCCGGTTCGGGAAACGGGCCGTGTCGTTCTCGACCTGCGGACCGATGCCGAGCGCCAACTCGTCGTCCAGCTTGTCGTGGAAGCTGACGCAATGGGGGTTGCCCATGGAGACCAGGGTCACGTCGAGCTTGCGCCCGCCCACTTCATAGGGCTTGGCCACGACCTGCTCGTCGTCCCAGGTCCAGTCGGGGGTGCGGAAGCCGGGTTCGCCCATATCCACGCAGACCAGATCGCCGACGATCTCGGGCCGAATGATGCCCGCCAGGGTCTCCACATCGAGTTTCGTCTTGTCGGTCAGCCCCTTGTCGACCACGTAGCGGGCCATACAGCGGATACCATTGCCGCACATCTCCACCTTGCTGCCATCGCAGTTGAAGATGAGCATCTGGAAGTCCGCGCAGTCGCTGGCAGCGACGATCAGGATCTGGTCGCAGCCCACTCCGAAATGGCGGTCGCCGAGGTGACGGCAGAACGCCTCCATATCCTCGGGCAAGGCCTGGTTGATCGCGTCAATGACAACGAAGTCGTTGCCGCAGCCATGCATCTTGGTGAATCGCATCGTACTGTTCTCTGTGGTTGTGTATTGATCGACAAACCATAGTCGGGAGGAGCGCCAATGCAACGTTCCGGTGCCCAGATGGAATCCTGCTCCCGCTTGACTGTCGGACACAGGTAGAATAGTGTCGGAGTGAGACGGGTTGCGTGCTGTTCGTGGCCAGCACGCCAGCAACCATGGACTCTTGCCCAAGTGGCGAGACGACGATATGATCCCCCCGGAGGCATCCCGATGATCACCCAACTGGAGGTGTCGAACTACCGCAGCCTAAGGGATGTCCGGCTCAAGCTGGGGCGCCTCACTGCTCTGGTTGGTCAGAATGGTTCTGGCAAGAGCAACATCGCGGATGTCTTCCGTTTCGTGTCGGAGGCCCTCCGGGTTGGGTTGGATTCGGCCATCACCAGTCGCCACGGAATCAAGGCGGTGCGCCGATGGAGTTCCGGACGACCCTTCAATCTGCGGATCTCGCTTCGCGTGAATGAGGATGGGTTCGATGGTGGCTACGAGTTCGAGTTGACGGGGGACCGATCCGAGGAGTATCGGGTGAAGCGGGAACATGCGTGGGTCGAGCGTACGGACCAGCTTGCGACCGGATACGAGTTCACCGTGGAGAATGGGGAATGGCATGGCCCCAAGAACCTGAGCCCAAAGGTCTCTCCCACCTCACTGTCTCTCATTGGGGTGGCCGGCGACGAGCGATTTGCCCCCCTGGCGGAATGCCTGCGAGATGTGGAGGTCTACTCGATCTTCCCGGATACCCTACGCATACCCCAGAAGCACGACCCCGTCATTCCCATGAAACGCCATGGGGAGAATTGGGCAACTGCGCTGAGGGATTTGGGCGAGAGTGGAAGAGGAGAGATGCTTGCTGCTCTCGGCAAACTGACCGGTGACATCACGAGCATGCGGGTCCAGCCGGTGGCCAGTTTCCTCAGTGCCGAGTTCCAGCATCAGCCGCAGTCAAAGGACGGAAGAGCTGGGACTAGAAGGCCCAAATGGTTCGATGCCGACCAGGAATCCGATGGTACGTTGCGCGTGGCAGGGATCCTGACAGCCTTGCTCCAGAATCCTGCGCCAAGGCTCGTGGGGATCGAGGAGCCGGAACTGACCGTTCACGTCGGCGCGATCCGCCTGATTCACGACTTCCTTTACGAGGCGTCGTGGAGAACACAGGTGTTGATCACCACGCACTCGTCGGAGTTGCTGGACCTGATCGACCCGGACTGTGTCCGTGTGGTGACCCGGTCGGAAGGCGCAACGGAGGTGAGCGAGCTGCACGCCAGCCAGGTGCGTGCAGTCAAGCAGCGCTTGGCCACCCTCGGGGAGGTGGCAAGAACAGAGGGGCTCCAGCCAGCTGAGAAGAGCGTCTTGGAAGTCGCGGAGGAGTAGAGAATGCGACGAGGGTACGTTGTGGTCGAGGGACACGGGGAGACGGACGCAGTACAGAACCTGCTCACGCGCCTATGGCAGGATATCGGCCTGCCGTATGCACACTGGGCTCCTCCCATTCGCCAGGCCGGCCTCCATCGCGAAGACAAACTCCGCAAAGTCTGCAACCTAGTCCGGGCGAAGGGGGATGCGGACATGCTGCTCATCGTCCGCGACGCAGACGTCGGTGATGACGACTGCCCGAGATTCCGGGGACCGGAGGCAGCGGGTTGGGTCAGGGAGGAGAAGTTGCCATTCCCGACTGCAGTGACGCTGTTCCACAAGGAATACGAAGCGCTCTTTCTGCCGTCCTTGCCGAGCATTGTGGGCAGGGATTGGTCCGACGACCGAGGGCATGTGAGGAGCGGATTCGCTGCGAACGTCGCCTACCCGGGCGATCCAGAAGCCACGCGAGGTGTGAAGGAATGGCTCTCACGTCAGCTTCCTTCGGGGCGGAGCTACAAGCCGACACTCGACCAGCTGCCGCTCACACGGATGCTCGACTTCACGCTGTTGCGGGAATCCGGTCTCCCATGCTTCGGGACATTGGAGAGGGCACTCCGGTTCCTGGGCGAGAACCTGGCCGCGGCGGGTGCTGTGTACCCTCCAGCCCTGCCTTGGCATACTGGCTGAGCGCACGGAGCTTGCTGAGCGCAGAGGATACCATGGACCATTTTCCCGACCGGCCGAACATCATCTGGATTCTCGGCGACCAGCACCGGGCGCAGGCGGTGGGTTGCCTGGGCAACGAGCAGTTGGCGACCCCCCATCTGGACAGTCTCACCGACACGCCGCTAACGGGGATTGCGGGGTGTCCGCTGTGTTCTCCCTTCCGGGCGTCCATGCTGGCCAGTCGCTGGCCCCACGAATGCGTGCCTGGGCATGACGTGCCCATTCCCGATGCCACGCCCATGCTCACCGATCCGCTGCGGGGGAATGGCTATGACACCGCCTACTTTGGCAAGTGGCATGTGGATGGCGACCGCAATCGTGAGCCTGGCCAGCGTCCGGCGTTCCAGCCCGTTCGCCGCGAGCGGCGGGGCGGCTTCGATGTCTGGCTGGGCTACGAGAACAACAACGCCCAGTATGACTCCTGGCTGCACGGCCACGATGCGGACGGGAAAGAGATCCCGCACGAGCAGTTGCCGGGGTACGAGACCGACGAGATCACGAATCGACTCCTCACCTACCTCGATGGCCGCGCGCAGGATCCCGACCGGCCCTTCTTCGCGGTGCTTTCGGTCCAGCCGCCCCATTCCCCCTACGTGGCCCCGCCCGAATGGCTGGCGCGGCACCGGCCCGAGGACATCCAGCTTCGCCCCAATGTGCCACCGGTGGCGCGCGTGCAGGACGCCGCCCGCCGGGATCTCGCCCCCTACTATTCCATGATCGAGAATCTGGACTGGAACGTGGGACGGGTGCTTGCCGCGCTCCGGAAGGGCGGCCTGGCGGACAGCACCATCCTCGTCTTCCTCTCCGACCACGGCGATATGCATGGCTCCCACGGGCTCATCCTCAAATGCGTCCCCTACGAGGAGTCCATCCGCATCCCGCTCCTCGTCGGCACCGCCTCCGACCGTTTCCGTCTCCGCGCCAACTGCGACGGCCCCTCCCTGCTCAACCACGTGGATCTGCCGGTCACCACTCTTGGGCTCTGCGGCATCGATGCCCCGGACTGGATGCGCGGCACCGACTACTCCTGGTGCTGGCGTCCCGACCGACCCGAGACGCCCGTGCCCGACTCCGCTCTCTTGCAGCTCGTCGACCCCGGCTGGACCAACCGCTTCGCCAGTGATCGCGAGCGTCCCTGGCGTGGCATCGTTACCCGCGACGGCTGGAAGTACGCCGTGCTCGAGGGCCAGCCCTGGCTTCTCTTCAATCTCAACGAAGACCCCTACGAAACCACCAATCTCGCCCTCGATGGGCGCTTCGCCAGACCCCGCCGCCGGCTCCAGGCCCGGCTCGCGGAGTGGCTGGAGACTACCGGCGACGCCTTCGCCTTGCCCGAGCTGCCGTAGCGAGAGTGGAAGCGGCGTCTCGCCGCTTGGTCCCCTTTCCCAACTGTGTCTTTGGGCCTCCCACAGAGTGGAAGCGGCGTCTCGCCGCTTGGTCCCCCTTTCCTGGCTGCGCTATTCTGGAGACTTCCCTGGCGATTGCAGCCCCTGGGCCGTTCGAGGCAAGGAAGAGAAGACAAGCGGCGAGACGCCGCTTCCACTCTCGTCCGTCCGAAGAGACAGGAAGACAAGCGGCGAGACGCCGCTTCCACGTTGGGTCCTCAGAACTGATGCGCGTCGATGATGACGTTCTCGGTGGGCATGGAGCCCTTCTGGACGAGGTGGGAGTTGCCGTCGTGCCCGATGATGTTGCGGAGGGTGGCGTTCTTGAGTGTGCCCTGAATGAGGACAACGTTCTGGGCGCGGGAGACCACGTTGTCGATGAAGATGTTGTAGGTCTCGCCAAGCTGGTTCAGCCCCATGGAGGAATAGCCGCGGTCGCCGATCTTCACGCCCGCCTTGGCGCGTTTCTGCTTGCTGGTGGAAGTGTCCATCACGTTGGTGATGAATATGTTGTACAGCTTGATTCCGTCGTGGTTGAGGAGGCGGACAATGTGGTGACCGCCGGAGACGCGAGTCTTCACGTTGCGGATGATGACGTTGTAGATGTCGTCGTTCTCGGTGGGTTCGTAGCCGCCAATCTGCATGGGCTTCCGGTCCGGGGTGGGCTTGCGCCCGCGCAGCCCGGTGAGGGCGATGGTGTCGTCGCCGGTGACGCCGGTGATGTTCTCGATCAGGATGTCGTGACAGCCCTTGCGCAGATCGACGCCATCCTGATTGGGGTACTTGTTCGAGCACTGGAAGTCGATGTTGGCGATGCGACCGTGGGCGCAGCCATGCTCCAGGGAGATGGACCAGGCGTGCGGCTCCTGGATCTGGAGCCCCTCGATGGTGAAGTGGGTCGTGCCGTAGAAGAGAATGCCGATCGTGCGCCAGCCGTTCCTGTCGCCGGGGCGCTTGTAGTGGGCGCTGACGCCGCCGCTGAGGACTGGTAACCCACGCCCGATGATGTGGATGTTCCTGTTGCCTGCAATGGGCTCCTGGCGAGAACCCGCGTTGCTGATGATGTTGTCCTGCACGCCGGGGGCGAGTCGCACGAAGCAGTCGTTGAGCTGCAACGTGAACTCGGAAGGCAGGAGAATCGCCCGGTCGATCAGCCACATGCGCTTGCCGGTCTGGCGGTTGATGCGGGGAATCTGCACGCAGTTGACGCCGGTCTTCAGCGCTTCGGCGATGGCCGCCTCAATCCGGTCGCTGTCCGAGCCAGTGGTGAACTGGTTTGGGGAGATGGGACTTTCCATGGGGGCTGCCTGTGATAGGAGAGCGGTTAGCAACACTGCTGAGACGGCGAGCATATTGCGCGTTTGGGTCACGTCAATCTCCTTCGGGACGGGAATCGGGCGAATCAGTCAGGATCGGCCGAATCGGATGGTCGAAGCGGGGTCATCGCTCGTTCAGAATCGCCTCGATGGCGGCATCCAGACGGGCTTGGCCATCGGCGATGCGTTGGCGGCGGGCGGCTTGGGCGGCGCGGAGGGGGTTGAGAGCTTCCCGGCGTTCGCCGACCATGCGCCGGGTTTGGTCGGGGTGGGCATCGCCCGGGTTGTTGTGGGTCTCGAAGTAGTGCCTGAAGGTCATGCAATCGTGCACGACTTCGGTGGTGAGATGGGGCTCGGGCTCGGCGCCAATGCGAGCGGCTTCATCGAGCAACGCACCAGTGGTGTCGGCGGGGTGAATCCCACGTTCCCGGGCGATGCGCACGAAGTGGCAGCAGATACGGTGGGCTCGGCGGCCGCCGTAGCCATGCTCGCGGATCATGTGCAGCGCCAGATCCGGCGCACCGGAGTAGCCATTGCGGACGATCTCCTCCATCCGCTCCTTGTTGATCCGGGCCGTGCCCACCACATTCCGGAACAGACCGAGGGCCTTGCGTGCCTGCAGTGAGCCTTTGAGCACGTACGGCGGCGACTTGTATACCGGCAGGACATCCTGGATCGACTCGCCCTTGTAGGTGACGACCGTGGTCATCATGTCGCCGATGATCTCGTTGCAGGCGATGCGGATGTTCTCGAACATGCCGCCGGTGTGGGCCTTCTGCGGCATGAAGGAGCTGACCCCCAGCCACTCGGGCGCCGCCTGCAGGTTGTCGATCT
>JABGQJ010000360.1 GCA_018648945.1 Victivallales bacterium | reverse complement strand
AAGCCCTATCTGGCGAACAAGAAGGACAGGACGTTCCTTGACCACTGGCTACTGGAGGACGACCTCTCGGCGTACCTTGTGCCTTGGGCATATGGGCGACTGAATGTTGTGGAACGCATTCTTCTTGCCCAACGTGCGCCCGGTCGACTGGCAGCCATCAGACGGCATGTGCGCGAGCTCAACGACCTGAGGCTGCCGGACGTCGAAGGTCTCAATTTCCGCTTCGACACCGCAGTTAGGTCCGCTGGCCTCGAAGCGTCCGCCGGCCTCCTTGGTGGTGGCGGGATGGGAATGGGGATGGAGGGCGGTGCCCCCGTCCCTGAAATGGGTGACAGCATGGGCGGCGAGATGGGCGGTGGCATGGGCGGCGGGATGGGAGGCGGGATGGGAGGCGGGATGGGAGGCGGGATGGGAGGCGGGATGGGAGGTGGCATGGCAGGCAAAATGGAGGCCTCGCACACACGGCATAAGCCGGCTGCGATCGACTGGGGAGACGACGACGATGACGACGACGATGACGGTGTAACGCTGGCGCGACGGCAGGCAGCCAGGGACCTGGCACGTCGCAGCGAAGCCCGCCAGCTATTCCGGGACGTGGACGCCACGAGGGAGTGGCTGGAGAACAACTACTACCATGTCAGCGCCAAGGAGACGACGGCGGACCTGATCGTGGTGAACGGGTTCTGGCGGGATTACGCGGTGCACGATGGGAAGACTCCGTTCCTGTCCACCCACTTCCCAGAAGCGACCACCAGCTTCGCAGAGATGATGCTAGCGCTGGCAGTGCTGGATCTCCCCTTCGAGGGCGAGGCCCCAGAGCCGGTGCACGATGGGGGGAGCATGAGCTTCACTCCCAAGCACTCGGTCATCGTCTTTCACCAGCAGATCCGCGAGGCGAAGCCTACAGCCGATGCGACTCCGTTGTTGCTGGGGCAGAACTTCTTCGCGGCAGACGACCGGTACCGGCACGAGGGGGGGCGGAAGTTCGACAAGTTCGTGACCGAGGAATTCCAGTCCGGGCGCATCTACGGCTGCCAAGTGGTCGTCACCAACCCCACCTCCACGCCACGGGAGATCGATCTCCTGCTGCGCATCCCCCTCGGTGCCATGCCGACGAACAAGGGCTTCCGCACCCGTGGCATCCACATGGCCATCGGCGGCTATGCAACCAAGACGGTGGACTGCCACTTCTACTTCCCGAAGCCCGGCGACTTTCCGCTCTACCCGGTACATGCCTCGCGGAACGGTCAACTGCTGGCCTTTGGCAAGCCCTTCCAGTTCCATGTGGTGGAGATCCTGACCAAGCTCGACACGACCTCCTGGGATCACATCTCCCAATATGGCCCCCAGAACGAGGTGATCGCCTTCCTGAAAAGCAACAACATCGACCGCCTGGACCTGACGCTGATCGCCTTCCGAATGAAGGACAAGGCGTTCTTCGAACGGACCATTGCGCTCCTGCGTGACCGCTACGTATTCGACCCCGCATTGTGGAGCTACGCGGCGCTGCACAACGACCTGGCGGCGATCCGCGAATACCTACCGCACACATCCATAGCGGACGGGTGCGGGATGGCCTTCCAGAGCCCCCTGCTGGTGGTCGATCCCGTGGCACGCGCCCGGTATGAGCACAAGGAGTATTGGCCGCTGATCAATGCCCGTGCCCATCGGGTCGGTGGGCGTCCGCGCATTCTGAACCAGCAGTTGCGCGGGCAGTACACAAGCTATCTGACGACGCTGGCCTATCGCCCCGCCCTGAACCACGAGGAGAACCTGACTCTGACCTTGTACCTGCTCCTCCAGGATCGGGTGGCGGAGGCGCTGGGCGCCTTCACCAAGATTGATCCCGCGCAGTTGGACGAGCGGGTGCAATACGACTACCTGAAGGCCTATCTCGCCTTCTCGCAGTCCGATCCCAAGGCGGCGCAGCGAATTGCGCGTGGCTACCGGGAATACCCAGTGCCCCGCTGGCAGAAGCTCTTCGCCGAGATCCTGGCCCAGTGCGACGAGATCGGCGGGGACGCCACGGCCGTAGTCGACAAGGAGAGCCGCGCCCAGACCCAAACCGCGCTGGCGGCGACGCAACCCAGCTTCGAGTTCGCCATCGAGGACGACGAGATCCGGCTGGACTATCAGAACCTGGCGTCGGTCGACCTGAACTTCTACCGGATGGATCTGGAGCTGCTTTTCTCGCGCACGCCGTTCCTGATGGATGTGTCCGATCAGTTCTCGGTGATCAAGCCCAATGCCACGCAGATGGTCAAGCTAGCGACGCGCAAGGTGAGTCGGAGCATCTCCATCCCCAAGGAGTTCCGGAAGGTGAACACCATGGTCGAAGTGGTCGGGGTTGGGCAGCGCAAAGCCAAGCCCTACTACCCAAACACCATGACCGTCCAGGTGATCGAGGCCTATGGACAAATCAAGGTGACTCGGGCCGGCACCCGCAAGCCGCTGTCTGCCGTATACGTGAAGGTCTACGCGCGGCGACAGGGTGGTGAGGCGGTGTTTTTCAAGGACGGTTACACCGACCTGCGCGGTCGCTTCGACTATGCCAGTGTCAGCACCGGTGCCATGGCCCAGGTGGAGCGCTTCGCAATTCTTGTGCTGAGTGACGAGGCCGGCGCCGTGGTCCGCGAAGCCGGGCCGCCGGCGCGGTAGAAACCCAGAGTGGAAGCGGCGTCTCGCCGCTTGGGGGCGGGTTGCGTGGCGACCCGCCAAAGGCGGAAGATGCCGAGCTGGTGCTCAGCGCGCCCAGGGGGTGGGGAAGCCGTCGGCGAGACCGGAGGCGTCTGGCATTGTCGAGGATCGCAGGCACATTGGCTGAAATATCAGAAAGGGGTACCGGCCATGTTCAAAGCCATTCTCGTTCTCACGCTGGGCGCTGTTTCCCTTCTCTCGTTGGCCGCACCGCCAACCGATCCCGTCCTGTGTCTGGAGTTGGCGGGTTCACTGGCGGATACGGGGGCGAATGCGGCGCGTTCGGACGGGATCGCCCGTGGCGGGGTGGGGACCTATGTGGAGGCGGGGGTCCCCAAGGACGCGGTCGGCAGCAACGGCAAGGCGCTGGTCTTCGACGGTAGGGACGATTCCGTTGCGTTCCCGGGCAAGGTCGGGGTCGAGAAGGAACTGCTGTTCGCCGGGGCAGAGCCGTTCTCGGTGTTTGTGCGCCTGCGCTTCGATCACCTGGACGGCATTCAACATGTGTTCTCGCGCTGGCCCAATGGTCACTCCCTCTTCCATCAGAACAGCCTGTGCTTCGCGGTTCGCCCGATGGGGCCGACGGTGTTTATCGGTACGGGGCACTCCATCGAGGCCAAGCGTTGGTACGATGTGGCCTGTGTCTACACCGGTTCCGGCAAGGACAATGTGAACATCTATCTGCACGACACGGTGAGCGGCGACTTCCTTGGCCACAGTCAGACCGTGATCGACCGGCCGCTCAAAGCGGACACGCCCGCAATCACCATGGGCTCGCAGGGCGGCGACAACCACCACTTTGCTGGGCAGATCGAGCGGGTGCTGGCCTTCCGTCGCGCGCTGACTCCCAACGAGGTCCACGCGCTGACCACCACCAAGGAGTGGAGCTTCGTCAATGGCAAGAGGGATCGCTTCCCCAAGGTGCGCACCTTGCGCTATGCCCCGGATGCGCTGGTCCCCTTTGCCGGTCCCGCCTTCGCTGCCGATTGGGATGGCGATGGGCTGGTGGATCTGCTTGGGCGTAACTCCCTCTACCGGAATTCCGGGAAGAAGGACGCCAATGGCCTGCCCATTCATGAATCACCGGTGCGGATCAATCTGCCCACCACCGTGCGTGGAGATCTGAACGGGGATGGCATCGCTGATTGTGTCGCCTCCCATCGCGGTGGCTTCTCCTGGTACGCGGGCGAGCAGGGGGACAAGGGACTGCGGTTCGTCAAGCAAGGCGACCTGCAGCATCCCCTGGGCCGGGCGGTGCCGATCCCGGAAACGGGCGAGGCGACCCCGAAACCTGCGCTGGTGGACTGGGATGGCGACGGCCGGGTGGATCTGCTTTCGGGCACCCGCAGTGTGGGGCTGGGCAAGTACCTGCCCAGTAGCGGGCCCGGCTTCCAGCGGGGGTGGGCGGATGGCACCTGGTACTTCCGCGACATGACCGCCACCATCTACTGGCACCGCAATGTGGGCACGGCCCAGAAGCCGCTGTTCACCGATGGCCTGCTGCTCACGGCCGGCAAGCTGGCTCGCGCGATCACCTTCTTCGATACGGTATGGCCACTGCCCGTGGACTGGAACGGGGACGGCCGCAGCGACTTGATGGTCGCGACCTTCGACCGGGTCGTGGTCTTCCTGGACACCAACACCAAGGGCGAACCCGCCTTGGACGATGGCCACGTGGTGACCTTTGGCGGACGGAACACGACCACCTTCGAGCGTCGGCCCATTCATGCCTACCGGGGCAAGGATGGGCTGTGGCGGATCAATGTCGGGGGCTCCATGGTGCGCCAGGCGCGGCAGTTGGCCAAGGACGATCCGTTCCGCTTTGGGCCGCTGCAACTGCTGCACATGCGGGGCGGTTCGTTGCGGCTGGCCAACTTCTCGGTACCGGCCGCCGTGGACTGGGACCACGATGGCAGGCAGGACATGCTGGTGGGTACGGAGGACGGCTTTGTCTGGTTCGTGCGCAACCTGGATCCGAAGGGGGGCGTGGAATCCTGGGCCGCGCCGGTGGCTCTCCAGGCCGATGGAAAGGACATTCGCCCAGTCAACTACAAGCACCTGCAAGGACCATGCGAGTGGTGGTGGGGCTACACTAATCCATGCGTGACGGATTGGGACATGGACGGGGATCTGGACCTGATCCTCGGCTTTGTGGGCGAGACCTTCCTGTACTACGAGAACACCGGCACGCGAGACGAGCCGGTGCTCACGGCCCGTGGGGATTTGCGGTGTGCCACCGGCGATGTGGTGACCGCCTGGCGGACCCGTCCCGGCGTGGGGGATCTCGATGGGGATGGACTGACGGATCTGGTCGGGATCGATGGCGAACGGCATCTGACGTGGTGGCGCCGCACGCGGTCGGCGGCGGGCGAGCTTGGCTTGGCGGCCCCGGCCAAGTTGTCGGGGATGAGTGGTGTTCCGTTCCTGGCCTGTGGCTCGGTGCGAGGCACGGGGCGGACCAAGCTGGCCGTATGCGACTGGGATGGCGACGGGGTGCAGGATATCCTCGGTTCCCCCCGCGTGCACAAGCGCGATGCCGCCCAACTGTTCTTCCGAGGATTGGGGGTGCGCGACGGCGTGCCTCGCTTCCATCTGGATACCAACCGCGTGTTTACGGGGTATAATGGGCACTACAGCATGGCCGAACCGGTGGATTTGGACGGTGACGGCACATGGGAGATTCTGAGCGGCCGAGACGCGGGTTACCTGCAGTATTGGACCAAGTAGGAGCCTGTCCCGGTCCCCACAACGGAGGCACGAGTGGCATGAGACTGGCACTGGTTGTGTTCTTGGCGGGGCTGGCAGCAAGCGTGGCGCAGGAAGGGCGGGCAACCGTTCTGCTGGGCCGTAACCGGGTCGGCTCGTACCGAATCGCGACTGCACCGGATGCGCCGCCAGCGGAAGCCAGGGCAGCGAAGGAACTGGCACGCTACCTGGGCATCGTCTGTGGTCCACCCGCCGAGAATGCGAAGCTGGTGATTGAGGTGGGGCAAACCGCCCGTGCCAAACGGCTGTTGCAGGAGGCGTCGCCGACGACGAGTGACGGCTTCCTGATCGACGTGACGGCGGCTGGGATCGTGATCTGCGGCCGGGAGCCGCAGGGGACGGTGTCCGGGGTCTATCGCTTCCTGGAGAAGTTCTGTGGTTGTCTGTGGTTGGCACCAGAAGTGGATGATGTACCGGAGCGGCAGGAGCTGGCGGTGCCGGTTGGCCGGTGGGTCATGGACCCCAGCTTCAACCTGCGTCTATCAAATGCACGGCGTGATGCCCACCGGGACTGGGGACTGAAGATGGGGATGAACGGGTACTACACCCAGGCGTCGCAGGAAGAGCATGGGCGCGGGTTCTACATGCCCGACGCCGTGCCCGGCTGTCATGCCTACCATCAGCTGATCCCGACCGAGAAGTACTTCGAGCAGCATCCCGAGTGGTTCCCCATGCTCCACGGCAAGCGGCAAGCAGGCAAGCTGCATGGCGGGCAGCTCTGTGTGACGGCCCCCGGCTTGGCGGAGGAATTCGCGCGCAATGTGAAGGCGATCTTTGCTGCCGATCCGAACTGCCGGGTCCTCTCTATCTCTCCCAATGATGGGCGCAGTTGGTGCGAGTGCGACCAGTGCGAAGGCCTGGACGACAAGCTCTGCGGCGGGCGCACCACCAAGCAGGGGCTCGCGGCGGAGAAGCCATTTCGGGGCGACCGGGTGTTCTGGTTCGCCAACGAGGTGGCCCGGCGGGTGGCCGAGGAATACCCGGACCGGGTGTTGCTGGTGCTGGCCTACATCAACTACGCGGAACCGCCGGACACCATCAAGCCCTTGCCCAATGTGGTCCCCTATCTCTGCCACTACGCGCCCGCCGACTACAGTCGGGCGATTCACGATCCCGAGAGCGAGGCCAATGCCGAGTTCGATGTGATCCTGCGCAAGTGGGCGCCGCGCGCGCCGCACCTGCTCTTCTACAGCTACGTGAGCAAGTCCATGTGGTGGCGTCTGCCCCGTCCCATTCGGCGCAACTTCTCGAAGGACATCCGCTACCTGCATTCCCTCGGCATTCGACGGTACTACTGTCAGAGTACGCTGTCGGATTGGCAAACAGACGGCCCGCTGTACTACATCCTGGCCAAACAGATGTGGAATATCGAGGCCGACCCGGAGGCCCTGGCCAAGGAGTGGACGGCCCGGATGTTCGGCCCGGCGAGCCCAGCGATGACGGCATTCTACGAAGCGGTGGAGAAGAGCGTTCGCAAGACCGGGAGACCCTACTCGGACAATCCGCCGCGGGACGTGCCGGGGCTCTACGATGCAGGCGAACTGGCCGTCGCCGAGCAGGCGCTTGCTCAGGCGAAGAAACTGGCCGGGAAGACGGAGCCCTATGGTGATCGTGTTCAGCAGGTGACCAAGCTGTTTGCCTACGGCCGGGCCGTGATTCGTGGCCTGGAAGCGGAGCACAGATACCAGGCGGAAGGGGACGTGGGGGCGGCAAAGGAGTGTCGTGACCAGCTGGCCAAGGCCCTGAAAATCTACAAGCGTCGCGAAGTGCGCAAGCATCTTGGCCAGCTGCAGTTCAACGCGGCGCTCGGGTTGCTGGGCAAGGGCTTCGGTGAGGCGGAGAAGAAGGGCGACCGGGAGTGCTGGAATACCGATGAGACCGGGCTCGGCGACGAGCGCTCCGGTTGGGCAACATTGCTGATGCCCATGGCTGAGGAAGGGAAACCGGTCCGCCTGGAACTGGACATCTGGGGCGAGTCTTCCCAGTGCCAGATCGTGGTGAATACGGGCGGCCAGGGCCGGGGCTATGCCGACGGCGGTGTCTGGAAGCCGCTGATGCCAACCGCCCGTCTCTCCGGCAAGCCTGAATGGCAGCGGTTCGTCTACGAAATCGCGGCCGAGCTCCTGCCCAAGGGCCAGAAGGCTGTGCTCATCGGCCTGGGTGGAGGAGATTCCCAGATCTGGCTCTCCCGCGCGGCGGTCTCGGAGGGGAAATAGGAAGGGATGCGAACGTCCAACGCCCAACGCCCAACGTCCAACGTCGAATGGGGAAGGAAGCAGGGAGGGGAGTGAC
>JABGQJ010000036.1 GCA_018648945.1 Victivallales bacterium | reverse complement strand
GTACGATCTCGTCCGCTTGCCCAGGAGCAGCGAGGAGTCTCCTGACAGCTACCACGGAATCTGCTGGTAGGGCTCCGGAGGAGACGGGAACCTTTGGCCTGGGGTGCGGGTCAGTAACGCTACACAAACGGTAGCAGTTAGCTGCGTTGGTCCCACAGCACAAGGGGTTCCCGAAATGAACATAGCAAAGACATGGATTCTGTTGGCCGCACTGGTCGCGCCGGTCTGCTTCGCGCAACAGTGCCCGTTCAAGGATGCCAAGGGCAAGAGTGTCTGTGGCGTTGGCGAGGCCTGCAAGACACCGGTGGCAGTCGCTGCAGTGGAGGCGACGATCACCACCGACGCGCTGGCGGCATTGATCCGTTCCGGCGTGAAGATGACCATCCTGGATGCCCGTACAGGCAAGTACGACGACGGGCGCCGGATTCCGGGCGGCACATCGCTGGCGGCGAGCGCCGACGACGCAACCATCGCTGGCACGGCCGGTGCCAAGTCCGGCTTGGTTGTCACCTACTGCTCCAATCTCAAGTGTCCTGCCAGCAAGGCACTGGCCGAGCGTTTGCGGAAGCTTGGTTACACCAATGTGCTGGAGTATCCCGACGGTATCGCTGGCTGGGCCAAGGCAGGCAAGACTGTCGTACCCGCCAAGTAGTCCCGACAGTTGACACGGATTCTGCATGGACCCCGGTGGAGGGAATCTCCGCCGGGGTCCTGCATTCTGCCTGGGGCAGATCCTGTTGGGCCGGGCAAACTGGCGCAGGCCGTGTATAGTACGCGGCTCCGCTCCAGGCGGGCAGGCCGGTGTTTGGCAGGCATCATAGGATGTAGGCATCGGCGTCTGCGGACGCCTGCAATCTCGGCTTCCCAGCGCCCGGCTCTGCGCCGCAGGCGGCTTGGGCTCACTGTGCAAGGATCTGCCCTCGGATGACCATACGCGCTCTTATCATCGGTTTCTTCGGGGCGATGTTTATCGCTGGTGTCGGGTATATCAACGACCGGATACTTGAGCTGGAGAACTTCAACAGCGGGCATCTGTTGCCGGTGATGGTCATCGGGCTGGCGTTTTTGGCCCTGTTGCTGCTCAACCCGCTGCTTTTCCGGATCAAGCGGAGCTGGGCGTTCCGTCCGGCCGAGGTGGGGGTGATGGTGGTGATGGCCAGCATCGCGTGCAGCATTCCCGGCCGCGGGCTGATGGAGCAGTTCACGCAGTGCATTGTCATGCCCTATCACTGGAACCACGTAGATCCCGGCTGGCAGGAGCGGAAGCTGCTGGATTATGTCCCGGAGGGGGCGTTCGTGAAGGTGGACGAGGAGAACTACGACCGGGTGGTCACTGGCTATATCCAGGGGGCGGGAAAGAACCTGAACACGGAGGAGAGCCTACGAAGGAAGTTGGAGACCAAGGTCCGCCGGGTGCCCTGGAAGGCCTGGAAACCACCGATGTTGATCTGGCTGCCGATGATTCTGCTGGTGGCGGCCTGCTCGGTCTGCCTAAGTCTGATCGTTCACAAACAGTGGTCCAAACACGAATTCCTGAGCTACCCGATCGCTGATTTCACGGCGTCGTTGGTGGAGCGCGAGGAGGGGCGGGCGCTACCGGTCGTTTTCCGTAACCGGTCCTTCTGGATCGGCTTCCTCATCATCTACCTGATCCGCTTGAACAACGGCCTGTGCGTCTGGTTCCCGGAGAACATGATTCCCGTCCGGCTGACCTGGGACATGAGGGCGTTCCTCAAGCTGTTTCCTTCCATCTCCAAGGTGCAGTGGGGGACGAGCCTGCTGCGCCTCAACCTGTTCCCATTGGTGGCGGCGTTTGCCTTCTTCCTCAGCACAGAGGTCTCTCTTACCTTGGGCGTCACCCAGATTGCCTACGTGCTCTTCGCGCTGCCGTTGGTCACCCACGGGGTGAATATGTCCACTCAGTATGCATTGGGTGGCTGGAACGGGTACATGCGCGCCGGTGCCTACATGGCCTTTGCCCTGACCTTGCTCTACACGGGACGTTTCTACTATCGCGGTCTTGTGGTCAAGGCCCTGACGGTCTGGCGACGTCTGGAGCCGGACGACGAGAATGTCTGGCCGACGCGATTCCTCTTTGTCGGGCTGGGGTTGCTGGTCTTCCTGCTGATGCGTCTGGGCCTTGAGCTGCCATTTGCGGTGGGCATGGTGCTGCTGATGATGCTGAGCTTCCTGGTGATCTCTCGCATCAGTGCCGAGACGGGGATGTTCTTCATCCAGTCGCGGTGGCAGCCAATCGGCATTCTGATGGCGGCCTTCGGGGTCTATGCCATGAACCCGACGTCGATCATGATCGTGGGGCTGGCCTGCGTGATTCTTTGCATCGACCAAAGCCAGGCGGTGATGCCGTACCTGGTGAACGGATTGAAGATCGCGGAGAAGGTGAAGGTATCCCCAAAGAAGATGGCGCGCGTGGCGATGGTGGTCTACGTGCTTGGCCTCTTCATGGCTGTGTTCCTTGTTCTGGTGGCGATCTACGACTTTGGTGATCCGCTGTACAACTGGTCGCACCAACGGGTGCCGAGCATGTCGTTCCACGCCGTGAACGATGCGGTCCTGCAGTTGTCGGCGCGCGGCGAGCTGGCCGAGGCGGAGGCCCTGCCCTGGTACTCGCGGTTGGGACGGGCCATGCCGAAGGAGTACTTCGTGCCGGCGACACTGATCGGCTTCCTGCTTGTGGTTCTCTTCAGCTTCCTGCGTCTACGGCTCCCCAAGTGGCCGTTCCATCCGGTGATGTTCCTGGTCTGGGCCACGTACCCGATTGTCACAACCTGCCATTCCTTCCTGGTTGGCTGGATGATCAAGAAGGGGTCGGTCCGCTTTGGCGGGACGCCTATGGTGCGCAAGCTCCGACCATTCATGATCGGCATTATCGCCGGCGAGATCATGGGGGCGATGACCTTCATGGTGGTGGGGGCCGTCTACTTCCTGGTGCAGAACACCAATCCCAAGGTCTATCGCTACTTCCCGCGGTAAGGCCCAGGGATCCGCCCGCAGCGGCGCTCCGGGGCTCGCGCCCCGGGACATTTCGCTCCATGCCCGCAGCGGCGTCTGCCGCCCCGGTCCGAGGACCCCGGAGGCGAGGGGGCTCACAGGCTCGTTTGTAGTCCAGCCTTCAGGCTGTTCTTGGGGACCGAAGAGCACGCTTGTGTGTGACTTCGCCGTCCCTTTGGTCCCTCTGTCCCCGGGACCGTCGAGCGAAGCGGAGAGATCCCGGGCAGATCCCGGTTGCCGAACTGCGCGTCACGGAGGAGAGAGGCAAGGGAGCGACGCTACCTGCTGAACTTCGGGCTGCCGACTGTGTAGGTGGCGTCTTGCGCGTTGCCTTTGGCCCCAAGCAGTAGGTAGTCGGCGTTACTGGCATTGCCGATGGTGATGCTGGTCAGGCGGGCCTTGGGGAGGGCTCTGGCGATGGTTCGGAAGTCGAGGTGTACGGCGTTGCTGGTGTGCCTGCCGCTAATCAGCAGGGGTTTCATCGCGGCAGCTGTCAACGGCTTGGCTCGGTAGAGCTTCTCTGCATCCCGGGCCTCGTATTCGGGGGTCAGCAGGCCCCGGATGGCATCGGTGCCACTGGTCAGCGGGTAGTAGAAGGACCGCCCGGCGATCTCCACGTGGATTCCCACGTTGACCTTGCGGTCGCGCTTCATGTCCAGGGTCAGGTAGGGCGTGCGTTGCAGATTGACGCCTGCACCGGGGGCCTGCCAGCGGACGGCGAAGCTGCCTCCCCCGAATCGGTTGGTGGTCTTGCAGCGACCGCTGCCGAGACGGCGGACCTCGACTTCGTCCGGGTTGCGGGCCTGCCAGGCGGTGCGCGTGGCAGGCTCGGGCTTGAGCTGGAATCCCTCGGGTCTGGTCTTGGTCTGTTCGGCGTTTACGGAGACCTTGGCCAGGCTGATCGCGTTGCGGCGGGTCCAGAAGGCGATGTGCCCGCCGGGCAAGGGGCTGCTGTCGCGGAAGGTGATGATCTCCTCGTCGTCGATCTCGACCGTGATCAGCCGGCCTTGGCGGCGGACCTTGCCGTGCCACCAGTAGTTGTGGATATTGCCCCCCGGCTTGTGCTTGATGGTACGCTTGACTTCCTCCACCGGTTTGCCGTTGCGCAGGAGGGTGGTCTTGGTGTTGTCACCGTCGCCATAGACCAGCACGTAGCCGCTCCCCAGGTTGCGGCCGTCGGTGCAGAACGCGAAGCCCATGTCCCGCAGGACATAGTAGGGCGGCGGGGTGACGAAGCGCAAGGCAATGTGGAACTCGATCTGCTGGTCGCCCTCGTACGATGCCTTGCTGAACATGCTGGCCACGTCCAGGGATTTGCCCATCATGAAGTTCCAGCCCCGCTGGCATTGCCAGCGAACATCCATGCGGAAGTTCCCTTCTCGCCAGGCCCATTCGGATGGGGCCTTCTCGAATAGTTCCTGAGTGAGGCTGCGGCTGTGGATCTGGTGCAATTCGGGTGCCAGGCCCTGTTCGCCAACGGCACCGATCACGAGATATAGAGTGGAGGAGACCTGACGCTGGGTCAGGGGTTGCCAGCGACCGCCGATGCGGCGCAGCAGGTGGTTGTTGCGGCGCCCGATCTCCAGGGAGAAATCATGTCCTTTGTCGGGCGTCTGCCAGCCCTTCTTGTCCTTGGTGAGGAAGGCGGTGATGTAGGGGCGGTTGCGTTCGCTCACGAGCGCGATGCAGTAGTCTCCGGGCGGCAGCTTTGGGTCGGGTCGGTAGGTGAAATCACCGTAGAGGGGGAACTGGCAACGGCGGAGGGAGTAGTTGCGGGCCCGGAGCTTGGTGTCGTCATCCTCGAAGGTCAGCTCGGACCTTGCCCATTGCCCGGTCTGCACGTCCTTGCGGGCGAGCAGTTCCTTCTGGGCGAAGTTGGTGGATTGGGTGAAGACTGGGGTGCCCAGGCGGGAGCGGCGCGGGTAGGAGGAGGCGACCACGTCATCTGCTTCCACCTTGCCCTCTCCCGTCGCGATGAGGGCAAGCGGCCCCGATACCACGAAGGGCAACTCGTAGGCCCCCAATTGGTCGCCGTCGATGAATGGCATGGCCCGGTTCCCGCGTGACAGGCCGAGCCCCAGGCGTACCCAGTTGGTGAAGTAGGGACGTCGCCGCCAGCTGCGCAGGATTCGCCATCCCACTTCCTCGGGGAACTGGTAGCGGAGCTCGTACTGCCGTCCCTTGGGGCTCCAACCGAAGGCGATGCGGTACCCTCCGGGGGTGCCCTGGGCCACGAAAAACCCAGCCTGGGGGTACTCGTGGATCTGGTTCGATCGGTAGATGGCAGTCTTGTCCCGGTAGACCGGCTCGCCGCCGAGAACGGTGGTGACCAGGGTGTCGCGCTGCGCATAGCTGTCCGGTCGGCCAAAGAAGAAGCGCGCTTCGGCGAGGTAGTTGACCCAATCCCCGCGGCCGTTTCTGGCCTCCCCATGGGAACCGACAATGGTGAAGGCGTTGGCAGCGCGGCGGTAGTTGGCGCTCTTTGCCTCGGCTTCGGTGGTGGGCATGCCGCCCCCGTACTGTTTGAGCTGCCAGGAACGCTCGGCAATCGCCCAGCGGTCGGCGCCGCCCAGAGCGGTGCGCATGAAGCCATCCTCAAGATCCACGGGGAATATCTTCGCAGGCTCTGGGGGGGACTTCGTATCGATCCAGAAGAACTCCCAGCCAGCCAGATCCGCCAGTTCGAAGAGCTTGACGCCAGCCAGGTCGATCGTCATGCCGCGTCGGTAGAAGCGCCAAGCAACCCGGGGTGGCCCGGCCAGGGGAGCCAGGCCGACATCCACATTGATGACCTCGCTCTCCGTGGACGCACAGACCAGGGGGTCTCCCCGGACGACGGTCACCCAGGAGTCGCTCGCGGGGTTGTGGCCATAGAAGGCCCAGGATTCCTCTTCCGGTTCGTCAAAGCGCTGACCGTTGAGCGACGTGGGTACGGTGGCCCTCAGCTGTCGCCAGTTCCGTTTCGGGGGCAGTTGCGTACGCTCGATATCCCGTCGTGAAAGGCGCCTCTTCTCGCGGGATACGCCCGCCAGTCGGGGAACTTGGGCAGGCAGCGCCGCGACGAGTGAGACGACCAGGGCGAACGCGACTGCGGTTGTATTGTGGGCCGATGGCATGGGTGGGCCCGCAATCAGTAGTTGTTGATTGGTGGCACGAAGTCACAGAGGGCGAGCACATAGGGGTCGTCCCACTTCTGCGACTCCACGTGACCGTCGCAGAACATGTAGTTGCTCCACTTGTTGTGGCGGTTCACGACATGGTCGGGGGGGCTGCAGTCCAGGTCGAAGTACCCATCGTTGGTCGTTTCCTCGGCCGATCCCTCTTCCAGGAGGAGTGGCGTGGCGGAGGAGTCGGTCAGGCTGGTGGCCTTCTCCAGGCGGGTGTCGGAGTTTGCGCCGTAGCTGCAATTGGTCTCGGTTGCGTCGCTTGGGCAGCGGTAGATCGCCGCATTGTTGAGGTAGCTGTAGACCGTGCCGCGTCTCACGTCGAAGTTCCCGGCAGTGGGGACAGGGAAGGAATCGTAGTAGAGCCAGCCGCCGTCGCGCGCGGCTCCGGCCGGGCCATTGGTGTAGTAGGGGAAGTATTCGTCGTAGTCCTGCATGTACATCATGAATGCGGTGGAGAGGTTCCTGAGGTTGTTGATGCAGGCGGTCTGGCGGGCCCTCTTCCTGGCGCTTGAGAGGGCGGGAAGAAGGAAGCCGGCGAGAATCGCGATGATGGCGATGACCACCAACAACTCGATAAGGGTGAAGCGCTTCTTCATCGCGGGACCTCCACGATCCTCGGGGTGGAATAAGCCTTGCCGGTCTCGCCGAAGGGGACACGGTGTCGGCGCCCGCTGGCATCCATGATGGTGAGTGCCGTCTCGTTGAAGCTGATCACTCGGATCCCGTCGATCCTGCCGCCAACGGGCACCATGGCCGGGGCCGCTGTCTTTCCGTTCGCGGGATTGCGCAGCTGGATGGTGGCGACGGGTTTACCCAATGCTCCCTGGGCGCTGAACAGGTAGGTCACCAGGCGCACGCCATACACCCTGCGTTTCACTGTTGCCGGTGGTTCTGGCGCCACCGGTTCCGGGGGGACGACCACTGGCAGGGGCTTTGGCACAGCCGCGACGGGGGCGTGCCTGGGGGGCTTGACCTTGACCCTCGGATTTCGCGGGGCGTGCTTGGGTTTCTTGGGTGCTTTGGTGAGTCCCTCGAAGATGAAGGGGGAGGGGAGTTCCTCGGCGGGTTCCTGGAGATCCTGTCGGAAGGCATAGGGACTGGGTCCCAACAGCGATGCCTGTCGTTTCGCGTGCTGTCTCGTGGCTTGCTCCTCCTCGCCGCCATTGAGTCTCAGCCAGCCGATCACAAGGCTGGTGCAGACGGCCACAGCCGCCAGCACGCAGAGGGAAATCTCCCAGTCTGTCTTGATGCGTTGCCAGAGTCGATTCATTGGTCCAACCCCTTTATGCTCCACCTGGGAGGTTCGCGGCCTTGCCGCGCGGCGTGTCCGGACTGCCCAACGTGAAGAACGAGGAACATTGCACGCGGATTTTGACCCCAGTGACTCTGATTCGGCGGCCATCACGGTAGGCCGGTCGATCGGGGTCGTCCGCATATATTTCAACATGAGTGGGAGGCAGGAAGTTCCCTCGGGAGGTCAGTTTGCGGAGGAAGGACTTTACTTGGTCCAGTTCGCCAAGGAGGGTTGCTTCGACGGGGAACTCAATGAGGTAGGGCTTCTTGTCGGTGTCCGCCAGAATGTAGCCGCGGACCCTCAGCAGGCGAATATCCGCCGCCTTGGCCTTGCCCCCGTCATGGTCTACCTCGACCCCATCGACCGGGGCGATGGCGAGTCCCTCCTCGGCGGCCAAATCCGCCAGGCGCTCCACGGTCCAGATCTGGAGGATGAGCTGGTAGATGTAGGGGGAGGAAGTCTCGTCCGAGATGCCGAGAACGGAGGGTGCCAAGTGGACGCCCTGTTTGGCCAGCTTGACTCTGATTCGGCTGAAGTCTTCGTGGAAGAAGGTGCGGGGTGCTTGCTGGCGGAACTGACTCGCGCTCGGCCATCCGCCCAGAATGCGATCCATGAACATACGGGTGGCATCGGCCAGAACCGCCTGGCTTGTGGCCCTGATTCCGGGCTGGCCCCCGTCCCCATCGACCCAATCCTTGAGCCGCTTGATCTCCTCCTCCAGAAGCTCGGAGTTCAAGGGGTACCCGGTCTTCTGAAGTCTCTTCCTCTCCTTGGTGAGGTCTTCTTCCTGCTCCTTGATCACGCTGTGCAACGGCCGGATCAGGAACCAGTAGGACATCCCGCCACCCAAGACGAGGAACGCAAAGACGATGAGAACGGTTCGGTGCTGGGGCAGGAACCTCATTTCTTCTCCTTTGCGGGTTTTGGCTCTGGGATGGCGAGTGGCAGGGAGGAGAAGGGCAGACGGACGACGAACTCGTTGTAGCGAGTATCCAGGCTGCGCTCCCTGAACCTCTTCCAGGGAGCAAAGATATCCTGTCTGCGTTGTTTCTCGTGAGCGGAGACGGCATCGATGCTGCTGTAGGGCTTGAGCTCCCCGAGTTTGGCTCGGAGACGGGCGACGGCTGCATAGCCACCGGGGTCGTCCATGGCGAACGGGGTGTACCCCGCGACGATCAATGCTCGCATCTGGGGCACAGCCAGAGCCTGCATGCGCTCCGGGAACTCCTTGGGGTTGTCGTTCTCATCGGTTGCGGCGCCGAATGCACCTACCCCTCGTGGTTTGCCCGGGCGTCCCTGGAGCTTCTTTCTCTCCTCGTCGGTGATCGAGCCGGCCTCATAGCTAAGGTCGTCCCCAAGGTAGACGAACCAGCTGTTTGGTTCGCAGACATTGGCCAGGTCGTCGAGAGCGCGGAGAACCCGGCGGCTGCGATTCCCCTCCTCGACAAGCGGCGCCACCTGGGATTCGTAGGCCAGGATTCCGGCCTGCATATCACGCAACCGGGAGATGTGTCCTCGACAGGTCGAGAGTTCCTTGTCCAGGGCGAGCAGCGCAGTGAGGGTGCGGCGCGAGCGAACGTAGGAGGAGGCAATCAAGGCGGCGAGGGCGAGGGTGGCGAGGACTGCGGCGGCGATCGCCCACGGCAGCCGCCGGCGGCGCTTCTGCGCCCACTTCGCTTCGTCGGGCATGAGGCTGAGAGGAATGGTCACGCTCCCGGCTCCGAGCAGGGCGAGACCCAGAGCGGTGGCGTATTCGGTCATCGGGACGTCGGCGTTGCCGGGGTCGGGGGGGCCAAAGCGGCGGACGGTGCATTCGTGACGGTCAGTGAGACAGGTCGTCAGGCCATTTTGCCGGGCCCCGCCGCCGCAGAGCCACATGGTCAGGACGCCCTCTTCGGCGAGTTCCCCCGGCTGCTGGTCGCGCCAGTGGTCCAGAGCGTTGAGAATCTCGCTGTCCAGCCGCCGGAGCAGGTCGCGGGCGGGCGAGCCAGGGGAGAGATCTTCCACGTCGAGTTCGCGCTTGCGAGCTTCCGCCTTCCGCTCATCACCGCCCGCGCGTTCGAGCATGGCTTCGGTGAGCATGTGGGACCCGAAGTCCAGAGTGCCTGTATAGAGGGGTTGGTTGGCAACGAAGATGACGATGGTGGTGGCGTCCTGCCCGATGTCGAGCAGAAGCTGGGGTTGCTCAGCGGGTTCGGCTGCCTCGGGGTGCAGATGGAGAAGGGCGTTCAGGGCGGCCAGACCGTTCATGCCAATGGAGGTGGGACGCAGCCCCGCATTGCCCAGAGCGCTCAGGCGTTCCCGGACGACCGATTCGCGGCAGAGACCGATCAGGACCGGATTGCGCCGCCCATGGCCGGGAGAGAGAATGTGGAAGTCATGGACGAAGCTCTCGTCGGAAAGCCCCGCCAATTGCTGAGTCTCGTAGCGGACCATGTTTTCCAGGCCATTGCGGACGCCTGGCGGGAAGTCGGTAATTTGGGTGGTGACCAGGTACTGGGGAAGGCCCGCGATCTGGGTGCCCTGCGCCCATGGCGCATCCCTCAGCCAGCCAGCCACACTGGCAAACAGCTCGTCCTCGTTCAGAATGCCTTCGGCACCGGTGTCGAAGGTGTCGGCAGCGACCAGCACCGGTCGCTTGTTCTCGATGCGGACCGCCACTGCCTTGGTGGTGGCCGAGCCGATGTCGATGCCGAGAGTCTGTTTTTTGCCGAAGAGACCCATTGGAGCCATGGTTCCGGGGGTTGGGGGCTACTGCCACGCGTTGTGGGGCCAGGCGTTGGGGGCATGCAGCCCGGCTGGTGCGCGGTACTTTCCACGCAGCTCGCGCGTGTCTCGCTCGTCGCCGGGTGCCAGGAGAAGCTGACCGGGAACCAGATCCCCCTCGACTCCCTTCTCGACCTTGATCGTTCCGTCCTTCTGGACGTAGCCAGCGAGGCGGAAATAGGGCCTGGCGGCGGTCGTGCTCACGCCCAGAGTCCAGACCTCGCCAGTTGCCGGGCGGGCAAAAGAGGGTACGGCCTGGCCCTGTTCGTTCCGTTGGATGGAGCCGACACAGTGGAGCCGCCGGCTCAGGGCCAGGGCGGTGAGTTCGCGCTGGGCGAGGAGCTTCGTGATCGTGGTGTTGACATCAGGGAACTTCTGCAACTGCTCCTGGTTTTCCTGGTTGGCGCGGATCACCTCGAGATGGGTGGGGTTTCCCCACGGCACTTCGGTGGTCAGCTTGCGGGCGAGCGCCAGCATGTCATCCACTCCCGGCGTGTCGGGGAACGCCTTGGCTGTGAAGGATACCAACCGTTTGAGCACCCAGGCCTTGGGCACTGCCTCGATCTCCTCGTTCGCCAGGAGTTCCTTGATGCCCTTCAGGAGGTGAATGTCCAGTTGGCTGGTCGCCAGGCCACGGGTGATGAAGGCATAGAGGAATTTCGCGTGCGGCACCATGTTGGCCTGTTTCTGGTGATGAATGCGGACATCGTATTCGAGCGAACTGATGTTGTTGGGGAAGACGTTCTTGGTGTGGGTGAGATAGGGCTCTTGGTCCCGGTTCTCGTACCAGAAGATCTTGCCCCAGTAGACATTGTACCTCTCCCCGGCCTCGTCCTCCTCGGTTCGGCTGGCGATGGTGTCCGGGTAGTAGATGAGCCGCCAATCGACATCTCCCTTGCGGCGGATACGGAACACCTTCAGGCGCAGATCCCGGGTCTCCCCGGGCAGCAGCCCGAGGGAGGCCCGTGCCCGCTGGGTGCCGACGCTGTACTCCAGGCAGTCCCGGATATCGCCTTCCCAGGGGGATCCTCTGAGTGGGCCGCCGAGCCACTTTCTGAGGATGACTGTGGCTTCTCCATCGGGAGGGAAGTTGGCAAGCTGGAAGCGCTCAAGAAGAACGGCCTGCTCCCAGGCTGGCTTCCGTCTGATCACGTGGGCGTAGGAGGCCGCTTCCGGCTCATCGGGGAACTCCTTCACGAACTCCTCGAGGAGCGAGAAGTAGCGGGCGAGGTCGGGCAGCGCGGCGGGGATGGTGCGGCGCAGGGCAATCAGTCGGTCGCTTGCCTGGCTGGTTGCCTCGGCACGCCGCTCGTAGTCGCGCTTCCAGGCGTCGTGTTGGGCGACCAGCTGATTGAAGGTCTCGACATGGTTGGTGGATGCTCGTGCCAGCAACGGCGTCGCCTCCACGAGCAAAGGCGGGACCCCTTGCAGCGCGATGGCTTCGCTGCTCAGGTTGCTGAAGGGACGCTTCTTGCGCGAATCGAGGATGCCGCGGACGTCGGACGTGATGCGGACCAGGGCATCATCGATGCTCGCCTGCTGACGTTTCCGGTGGAGATCCCAGTCCCGCTCCCATTTGCTGAGGGCCTGCTTCGGCTTGGCGGTTTCGGCGACTCGGTGGGCGTTGGCAAGGAGGTCGCGGGCCTCGTTCTCGGGGGCGACGAAGCCCTCCCGTCGGATGCGGGTCAGTTTGGCGAAGAGCTCCTCGAAGGTGCGGTCGAGCTCATCGCGCCGTTTGATTTCCTTCGCTGCGGCATCGACGTACTGCTTGACCTCCGGTAGGGCATAGATGGCGGGCTGTTTGCCGCGGAGCGATCCCAGGTAGCTCTCCAGTTCGTTGTACTCCCCTCGGTTGAGCATGGCTTCGAGCTTGCCGAGAACGGCAGTCTGGCGGTCGCGTTGGTCCTTGGTCCAGGCAAGCCCGGCGACGGTGCCGAGTCCGGCCAGAACCAGGAGGAGCACCACGAATCCCAGCAGGCGTCGTCGATGCCGCCGGGTGGCCTGTCGCCTGGCAACCGCCTCGTCGACGCTGCGGGCCAGGCGTTCCGGCACCTCGCGCCCTTCGGCGAGGAGGTCGTCCCATTGGTGCCGGATCTGCGCTTCCTGGGCCTTGGTGTCTTCGAGGAGTGCCCACATGCCATCGACATGGCTCTGGAATTCACCCGCTGCTGCGGTTTCCTGGTGTCTCAGCTCCTGCCAGTCGCGGGCGCGGCCGGCGAGGGCCTGCATGTCCGGGGTAGGCTGGAAGGCCTCGTCCGCTTCGAGTTTCTCCCAGGCTGCCATGAGGGCGTCCACGGATTCGGCATCGCCTGCCCCGAGTGCCTTGTCGATGCGCGCGGCCAGGGTCTGCCCCTGACGCATGGTTTCCCCGCGCCGTTCGCCAAGGAGCGCGTCCTTGATCTCGGCCAGCAGTGTGGGCGAGACGGCGACGGCGCGCTGGGGATGGGTGAGATCGGCATTGACGACTTTCAGCGCGAAGAGGTCACCATCGGCCAGGGCCTCGTGGGCCTGGTCAATGAGCTCGGGCAGTTGGCTCTCTTCGAGGGGATGGAGATTCTGGGGCCAGCTGGGGTTGTCGGCATCGTGCTCGCGCAGTTCGCGCAGCAGGCGGATGCACTCGTCGCGGTCGGCTTGATAGACGGCCCGGCGGTATTCCCGAAGGAGGGGGTCGAGGTCCTTCTCGCGGCTGCATTCGGTGCGCAGGATCTCGAGGATGTCCTCCGGCATGGCCGCGAAGGTGGCCAGCTCAAGGTCGTGGCAGACGTTCCGCCACTTCTTGAGTTCGGGGAAGTTGATGGCCTTGGCCAGTTCCAGCAGGCCAGGAGAGCTGTTGGCCTCGTGGACTGCTTCCGAACGCATGCCCTTGGCGAGGTACTCCGCGCAGCGCTGCAGACGCTGGTTTGCCTCGTGGCAGATCTCCGCGAACTGCTCGGCGAAGTCCTCGAGCACGGGGTTGCGCTCGACCATGTCGCTCTGGACAAGTTCACGAATCTGGTGGATCAGCTGGAATTCTGGGGTCATGGGCAGCGGAGCCTACGAGCTGGGGCGCCGACGGCCGGCAGGCCGGGCACGATTGCGAAGAAGCACGAAGGAGGGAGGCTCTGGCTTCTCCTCGGCGGGCTTCTCCTTCTTCTCTTGCGGCGGCGGGCCCCCTGCACGGGCTTGGGCCACGAGGGGGTTGTCCTTGGGGGCAGGGAGGGGCTTGGTGAGATCGATCACCAACACTCGGGGATTGCGCTTGGCTTCCCTGAGGGCCTCGGAATTTGGCACGCAGCAACGCCAGGCGCAGGTGGCCTGGGCCGGGAGCGAGGTGAAGTAGGTACTGAAGGTCACCTGCCAGCGCTTCCCGGGGGGGAGCAGGGCAAGGGATTCGTCGATGAGCGGCAGGATGTCCATGCCCGGCTCGAAAATGAGGAAGGCGGGGGAAGTGGCCCGGCCCAGGAAGGTATAGGCGAGAACGCCTGCCCAGCCCGCGTCTCCGGCCATTGTCTGCCAGTGGGCGGCGTGCAGGTCGCTTGCCCCGCAGTCCTGTGGGATGGCCTTCTGTTCCTCGATATGCCGTGGCGCTCCCTCCCAGGAATCGACGAAGAAGCCAGGCTGGCGGGCGAGGGCGCTTGGCCCGCCGGGGATCTGCTCGCGGGTCGAGAGAACCACATGGTGCGCCATCTTGTTGGAGCGCCCGGTGTGGTCGGCGCGGGTAGGGGCGACGCGGGACAGGACGTTGAGGCTTTGGCCCATGGCTGCCAGGCGGTAGTGGCTTGCGGCCACGGGGCTGTTGGCCGTGCGGGGATCGTGGACGGCATAGAGGTTCTTGTAGGCGCTCAGCCCTTCGAGGATCTGGACCGTCTGCGGCCGCATGCCGCGAGTGTAGGCCACGGTACAGAAGCCGCGCGTGCCTGGTCGAAGCCCGCGCTCGGCTGAGGTGTAGATAAGTTCTTTGGCCATATGGCGGTCGTCTCGAGTGGGGGCCGAAGGTTAGCGCCGACGGTTCGGCAGATCGAACCAGAGGTCGGTGCCGGGGCAGCGCAGACGGGTGCCCATGTAGGACACGGGAACTTGCAGGGGCTTGAGGCGGCCGGGGACGGTGACGAACACCACGTCTCCGGAGAGCTTGCAGCTGACCTGGACCATCTTGCGCTTCTGACGCTTATTGCGCGCGAGCGAGGGGATGAACCCCCGTTCCTGGAAGAAGTACAGCATGGGAACGGCAACCCAGAAAGGCGCCACGTCCCGGGGACGGATGCCGACCATGCCGGTGTCGTCGCTCACTTCCGGGCTGTGCCCGAGAGCGCTGTTCGGGATGTAGAGGACGTCCCCCGCAAAGGACTCGGCGGTGGAGACGATCTCGGGGCAGACGTCTTCGAGCAAGGTGCGGATCTGGAAGGAGATGTTCTTGATGGAGTCCACGTCGAGGACGCAGGTGTTCATCTTGGTGTCCCAGGCCCAGGGCTCGGGTTCCAGTTCCTGGTCGAGCATTTGGGCCCAGACATCGAACTTGGCGATGATGAGGACCAGAGTCTTGGCGGTCTTCGCCCCGGACCGCATGCCGGAGTACTTCTTGATCCGGTTGATCATCTCAGTGAGGATGATCTCCTGGCGCTGGACGCGGCTACCTTCGGCGAGTTGCGGGTCGGTGCTGTCGATGCGGGCGCGGAAGCGGACGTCCTTGGTGGGGTCGAAGAGGAAGAAGATGGTGTCGGAGTGCAGCAGGTGCTGGGTGGTGGGATTATCCACCGAATCCATGCCCGGCTCGAAGTGCTCGCCCGCATTGTCGTATAGCACGAGCGTCCGCGACATGCGCTCCCTGACCTCTTCGTACTCCGTATGGTGCTCGGCCGGGGTCATGGTGAACATGAAGGGTTTGGGCAGGTTGATGAGCATGCTGTCCAGCAACACTTGGTTGTACAGCTCGCCCTGGAGTTCGGTCTTGCGCAGGGCGACGAGATCGTCGGAGCGGGAACTGAGGAAGATGGTTTCCTCGAAGTCGTTGACGATCTGGTTGTTCACCGCGTCGGTGTCGGTGAAGCAGATGGCGAAGTTCTTGGGCAGCGTATTGCGCAGGTCCCAGATCATGCTGGTCAGGAAGTAGGATTTGCCGCTGGCCGTGGCCCCGACGATGGAGAGAAACAGAGGGGGCATTTCGCTGGCGGCCTGGGGGATGCGCAGGTGGCAGCGGGGACAGGCCATGTCCGGGCAGCTCATGCCGGCGCTGTCCACCGCGTTGCCTTCGGCGGTGAAGCGAGAGGGCAGGAAGCGCTGCGGGGCATCGGTGCCGAGCACCGGATCACCGACCAGATTCTGGTGCCGGGCGATGAAGAGGAACTCCTCCACATCGAACCGATGCCAGCAATGGGGACAGACGATCCCCCGGCGCTTGCCGCCCAACTCCGCCGACACGGGCACTTTGCCGCGCCCCTTGTCGGCCGATCTGCGGGCACCGCTGCGTGGCTTGCGGGGTGGCGTCTTGAGGGCCACCGATTTGGGAGCCGGATGGGGGCCGGACTCGGTCGGTTTGGGGGCCGATGGTACGGCGGGAAGGGGGTCGTCGAACAGATCTTCGTCAAGGGCAAGGTCCACCCGCACTCGGCCGAGGACGATGTCCTTCAGGCCTTCGAGGAGGATCTGGGTCACGCGTCGCTGGTTGAAGTAGATCCCGTTCGTGCTCCACTGGTCCTCAAGCTGCAAGCGTCCGTCCGGCAGTTTGAGGATGACGGCGTGGAGGGTGGAGATCGACGCCTCGGCGATGGTGATGTCGTTCTCGTCGCTTCTACCGACACGACAAGGGAAGTCCTCGACCCGGTAGATGACGGGTTCGGCCTCCGCTTGACGGACGCGAAGGAAACACTGGGTCTTGCCAGAAGTTGGTGTAGTCATCGACGCTACTGCTTCTCCTGAGGTGAATCGCCCTCGGCACTCCGCTCGTCGGTACCGGTCTCTAGGTACACTAGCTGGTTTTGCAGCGCCACGCAAGACCACAGTTGCGGATGGGGCGCTGGTCTGCCGATGAAACGTGCGCGGGCTTGGGCATATTGTGGGTTCGGGCGGGAGAGCCGTGCTGGCAGGTCCGTGGAGCGTGGGTTGCCGTCTTCCCGCTGGTTTGCATACGGGGTGGTGGTGGGTAGAGTCCAACAGTTCGGATCACTGGGCTCTGTTGTGGGCCCTGGAACGCGGGAGTTGTGTGCGTGAATCGTCGCTTGTCCTTCATTTTCTGTTCCCTGTTCCTGTTGAGTTCGCTTCGTGGCCAGGAGGCGACGGTGGACATTGCCCAGGCGGTGCGGGATCTGGGGGCGGCTACGTACCAGGTCCGGAAGCAGGCCCGGGCCAGTCTCGAGGCCGTGGGCTGGGAAGCGAAGGCGGAGCTTGAGAAGGCGGCCAAGCTGCCCGATCCGGAAGTGTCGGATGTGGCTCGGCAGTTGCTGGCCAAGATTCTGCCCGGGGTGACCGGATCGACGTCGGTGGCGCAACGCAGGCTGGTGGAGCAATACACGAAGGACGAGACCGGGGATCGTGCCCGCCGCCTCGTCTGGGCTCTGTTGCGGGAACGTCCCTTTCCTCATGGCCTGCTGTTGGGACTGCTGGAATGGGAGAAGGATCGGTCGGAGCAAGAGGTCCTGATCGAGATGTCGCGTTGGTCGCTTCCTGGATTGCTGGCGAGGGGGCACGATAGGACCTATGAACGCTTTCTCGGCTGGGCGGCGCGTCTGGAGGTGACGAGCGCCATTCCCCAGATTGCTGCCTATGCCTACCATCGGGGAAAACTGGCTGAGATGCGTCAGCAGGTCGCAGCGTCGGTGCCTGCCAAGCCCTCGCCGTTCTCCCGCCAATTGCTGGCCGAACTGCATCTGCTTGCTGGCCACGAGGCCGAGGCCGTGGCGGTCGCCAGGAAAGGGGACAACTGGCCGCTTCTCGAACAGATGCTTGTGCGCACGTGCGAATGGGCGGAATTGGCGAAGGAGCTGGCGGCGAGAAGGAAGACGCCCAGTGACCTGGAGCGACTGCAGTTGGCCGCCGTGCAACGGTTGGCCGGGCAGGACAAGCTCGCGATGGTGACATTGCGCGAGGTAATGGCGGTTGATGAGAATGGGAACGGCCTCGGCTTGGCGGAGGCCGCGGGCGAAGCGGCGGCCATGGCTGCGGGAACCGACGTGTTGGCATGGCAAGGCCTGGGGCGGCGGTTTGTGGCGGGCAACGGGGTCGCCAAGACGGAGAAGCTGTTCGTGTCGGGCGCGAAGGAAGGCGACTCGCAGCAGAAGGCGCCCGCAGCGCAGTGTCTGCTGGCCTTTGGCCTGACGGGGGACGCCATCCAGGTCCTGCTGAATCAGAGAGCGACGGACGCAGCCGTGGACATCCTCCTGACGAAAGGAGAACCGAGGCAGGCGGAGCGTCTTTTGCAGTTGGCCATCGAGGAGGCGAAGCCGCCCGAGAAGTGGTTGTTGACGGCGCGCTGGGCTGGCGTGTTGCGGGGAATCGGGGATGACACGGGCGTGACCGTGGCGCGGGAGACACTGGAGCGGTGCCGGAAAGGTGAAAAGGAGATGATCGATCCCAAGGTGACCAGGGCCGTGGTCCATGCCCTGTATCGGGGTGGGTTCAAGAACCTGCTGGTGGAAATATTGCCCGGCCTGTTGGCTCGATTCGAGGGAGATGACGAGGAAATCGCCCAATCGCTGGTTCCGTATCTGAGCCCTGTCGGGCACGACAGTCGCTTCTGGTGGGGCTGTCTGGCCAAAGCCGATCCCAAACAGGGGCTGGTGGCACGCGCGACGCGTCTGCGGGATTTCCTCAACGGTCGACTGTCTGCCGATGAGACGCAGGCGATTCTGCGGCTGGGGCTGAGCCCTGAGGCGTCGGCTAGGGAGCGTGTACCAGGCCTCGTGGCGGTGGCTCGGACTTCCGCGTCGCTTGGCCGCCAGGCTGAGGCCGAGAAGGCCCTCGCGTTGGCCATGCGCTATGCCGTTGAGACGAAGGACGCCAAGGTGGAGCGGGTGGTTTGCTGGGCGTCCCTGCCCGTTTTCGCACCCGTTCTGAAATGGGCGAAAGTGGCCGCTTCCCTGGGGCGCCTGGGCGACGCTGGAGAGGCCTACTACTTGGCCCAGCAAGCGTGCTTCCTGGCCTGGAGCGGCGATCGCGAGGCGGGCAGGAAGCAGGTTGAGCGGGCGGTGGCAATGACGCTTCCGGGCGATGGTAGCCAGTTGCTGCGCCCTCTGCTGGCGGGGAGTTGGCAGGAGACGCCCCGCGCGCTCCTGCTCATGAGTGCGGGACCCGTGAATCCCCTATCGGGTGCGTTGCAGGCGGCTCGGGAGACGAAAGACTATGCCTTGGAGCTGCGTCTGGCGCAGCGGGTGTGGTATATGCAGGCGTGTTCACCGGGGGGCTTCTACCCGGGCCGGTTGCTGATGGGCAACGTTGATCTTGCCTTCGCCGAATGCCGGGCGATGGCCACTGCGGGGAAGTCGGCCGAAGCTCTGGCCCGAGCGAAACGGGTCGCCAACGCGTTTCCCGACGACGTCGATGGGCTGGCGGACACGGTTGCGGCCCTGGATCAGGCTGGCGCCAAGGAGAAGGCCGACGAACTGGTGGCTCACGCCCTGTCCCGTCAGCGGAAGATCCTCGACGGATCGCCCAATTCAGCTCATTGCCTGAACAGTCTGGCGTGGTTGTGCGCCCGCACCCGGCGCGGGATGGCCGAGGGGGAAGCGTGTGCTCGGAGAGCAGTCGAGATCGCGCCGGAGCAGGATGCGTTCATCGATACGCTTGCGGTGCTGCTGTACCGGCAGGGCGATGTGGCAGGGGGGATCGAGCTGGCCAGGAAGTGTGTGCGAATGCGCCCGAGCTACCCCCACTACCTACACCAGTTGGGGCGCTGGCAGGAGGAGCAGAGGAAGAAGTGAATCTGGGGGAGGCAGTGCCAGGCAGGGCGCAGGCTGGTGCGGGCCACGATGTAAAAAGCGTGTATTAAGCTGGTCGCCGCGGGGTTGATGGGGGATTTGGGCAGTTGCATCCGCCATGGTGGCGGGTAGAGTTGGACGATTGCACATGGGGGTTGCACGACGGTGCCGGAATGGCGCCATGGATGCTGATGCGCACTTTCTTCCTTATTCTGAGCTTGGTTCTCGCTGGGACGTCTGCCGTCCGGGGGCAGGATGCGCCGTCGCGGGCAGCCATCCAGCAAGCAGCGCGGGATCTTGGGGATGCCTCCTTCCAGACGCGCAAACGGGCCCGTGAGCTACTGGTCGGGGTCGGCTGGGAAGCGAAGGCGGAGTTGGAGCAGGCGGCGAAGAGCGCGGACCCGGAAGTGGGGGACGTGGCCCGGCAATTGCTGGCAGAGATGCTGCCTGGGGTGACCCGGGATACGCCCGCGGACCAGCGTAAGCTGGTGGCACGCTATACCAAGACCAAGAGTTCGAACACTCGCAAAGCTTGTGTCCAGGAACTGGCCAAGATGCACCCCTTCCCGGACCAGCTGCTGTTGGCATTGCTTGAGGCGGAGACCGAGCGTGGTCGCCAAGCTGCCGTCGTGGGTTGGCTGGTCAGTTCGTCATCGCAGTGGTTGCCGCGGATGTTGTTTCATCGGGACGCGGCACCCTACGAGGCCGTTATCCGGCGGGCGGTGCGGATGGAAACGCTGGCCGCCATTCCCCAGATTTCCGGGTATGCCCTGCAGCGGGGCAAGCTGAGGGCGATGCGGGAGCAGCTCATGAAGGTGGTGGCGGCAAAGCCCACCCCCTTTCTTCGCCGTTTGCTGGTGGAACTGCATCTGCTGGGCGGACATCGGGCGGAAGCCGTGGCGACGGCGAGGGAACTGGACAGTTGGCCGTTGCTGGAACAGGTGTTGGTGCGCGCGTGCGCCTGGGAGGAACTGGCGAAGGCGTTGCTGGAGAAGACCGGCGACATGAATGGGCTCCGGCGGTTCCAATTGGCGGCGGCGCAGCGTCTGGCCGGACAGGACAAGCTGGCGACGGAGACACTGGCACCCTTGGCGGGCGAGGACGGAGCCGTGACAGACGACGTGCCCATTCAGTTGAACATGGGTGGTGGCGGGCCCTGGATCAACAACCAGTTCAACGGGGTGGCGTGGCAGGGATGGGGAGGCCGCATGGGAATGCAGCAGCAGTTTGTTGCCAACCCCGGCATGTTTGGGCACATGGGGGGCATGTCCCGCCGCAGGGGCTCTCAGAAGGTACCTGCCTGGCGGTGCCTGCTCGCGTATGGCCTGACCGCGGATGCGGTCCGCGCGCTCGAAGAAGCGAAGGGAACCAAAACGGCGATTGCCGACATCCTGCTGCTGCAAAATCGCTATGCCGAAGCGGACCGTCTGCTCCGCCAGGAGCTCGCGGACGCCAAGCCGCCGCGGAGTTGGTTGCTGGCCGTGCGCCGTTCCGGACTCCTGCGCGCGCTTGGCGACGACACGGCGGTTGGCGCCAGCAAGGAGATGCTTGAGCATCTGCGGAGTGGTGAACAGGATGTGAAGAGCATCGGCGGGTTGCATACGATAGCCAAGGCCATCGAGGACGCGGGCTATGGGGAGCTTCTCGCCGATGCGTTGCCGGAGCTGATGGTCCGGTTCGAGGGAACCGAGGAGAACAACGCGCGGCGGGTTGTGGCGTACCTTGCGCCGGCCGCGTGCCGTGTGTTCGCTTCGTCCTGGTGGACGACCTTGGGCGAGGCCGATCCCGAGAGCAGCCTTGTCTCCCGCGCCGTTCGGCTGCGGGACTTCCTGCATGGACGGCTATCCCCCGAGGAGACGCAGAAGGTGCTGAGGATGGCCTTGCGCCCGGAAGCACCGGTCAAGGAACGGGTGGGGGGGCTGGCCATGGTGGCGCGCACATGTGCCCGCATGGGGCGGCAGGCAGAGGCGGAGGCAGCATACCGGCTGGCTGCGCGCTTCGCCACAGAGGAGGAAGACACAGGGCTGCAACGTTCTGTCTTGTACGCCTCCATCGAGGTGTTCTCGGCCGCTGAGAAGTGGCAGGAACTGGCAGAAGCGCAGGCCGGATTGGCGGCGCAGGGGGGGCTGGACAGGATGGCTCTCCTGGCTACGTTCCTGGCTTGGTCGGGGGAGCGCCAGTCGGCGGAGAAGATGATGGAGAAGGCGTTGTTGGCTACCGATGCGGGCACTTCCCGCAAGGTGCTTCCCCACCTCCTGAACGGGGAATGGAAGGACGCAGTGCGGCGGGTGCTGCCGTTGGTCGAGGCGAACTCCGCGCATCCCTCGCCCGAGGCGATGGAGGGGGCTCGGCTGGTCGGGGACTATGCGCTAGAACTGCGTTTGGCGCAGCGGGGTTGGTACCGATGGGTATGTGCGCCCCAGAGCGCTACCCCGGAGCAACTGCTGACCGCCAATGCCAATCTGGCCTCTGCGGAGTGCCGGGCGATGATTGCCGGGGGCAAGCTGGATGAAGTGCTGGCCAGGGCCACGCAGGTGAGCGATGCGTTCCCGAAGGATATCGACGGCGCGGCGGATACGGTGGAGGCCTTGGACCGGGCCGGGGCCCAGGCCCAGGCCGACGCATTGGTGGCCCATGTGCTCAAACGTGAGCAGGAATTCCTTGACAAACTGCCAAATGCGGTGCAACATCTCAATGCCATTGCGTGGCTTTGCGCCCGCACCGGGCGTGAACTCAATCGCGGGGTGAACTGCATCCTGAAGGCCATCGAGAGAGAGCCGAACCGAGCTGACTTCATCGATACTCTGGCCGTCCTGCTTCATCGCAAGGGGGACAAGGCCGGGGCCATCGAGGCTACCCGGAAATGTCTTCGCATCGATTTCGCGGACAACGAGTACCTGTACCAACTGGGCAGGTGGCTGAGTGAACAGAAGCAGCAGTGACAAGGCAGCAGATGCCGTTCAGCATAGGAGACGACAGAGATGAGTGACAGCCTACCCATTCCCCCGACAGAGGCCAGCGAAGTCCCCGAGGTGGCTGCTGTCCCCGTCGAGTCTGCGGCCACCGAGGCGCCGCCCGCCGAGCCGGAGGCCGACGACGTGGCCGCGATCGACGAGTTGCGCGAGGCCTTCGGGAGGGTGCGGACCGAATTGGCCCGGGTGATCCAGGGCCAGGAGGATGTGATCGAGCGCTTGCTCACCTGCATTCTGGCCCGCGGACATGGCTTGCTGATGGGTGTGCCTGGTCTGGCCAAGACGCTGATGGTCCACTCCCTGGCCCAGACCATGGATCTCTCCTTCAGCCGTATCCAGTTCACCCCCGACTTGATGCCGTCGGACATTACCGGTACTGACATCCTGCAGGAAACGG
>JABGQJ010000359.1 GCA_018648945.1 Victivallales bacterium | reverse complement strand
CGGGCGCATCTACTGGCGTCCCCGTGACCATGTTGGCTGTGAAGCTGGCGTGCAGGACCGGCACAATGGACAACTCAATACGGCATTCATCGACGGCCATGTGAAGGCTTACGCGTCCAAGTACCTGTACTACACCACCGGGACCGGCTTCAAGAACTTCTTGCCCTGGGGCAATGCGGCCGTGTGGAGATAGGCTCCGGCTGACCTTGCCGGCAACGCGACCGGCTTCAACCGTCTGTCCGCTGGCCAGGCTGAGCGCGCCCAACGCCACAGCGGCATGGCCAACTACTGCTTCGCCGACGGCCATGTTGGCTCCTTCCGCCCACAGAACATCCCATGCACGACATCTGAGTGCTGGGGGCCGTCGAAGGCAGGCACTAGGTCATCACCCAGAAGTACCCAAGAACGTCCCCGACGACCGATCAACGAAAGGAAAGAAATTGAGCGCATATCGGCATCTGTTTGGCCCGGTCCCTTCCCGACGGCTCGGACGATCCCTCGGCGTGGACTTGACGCCCCTCAAGACGTGCAGTTTCGACTGCATCTTCTGCCAGCTTGGGCGAACCACGAACAGGACGCTGGTCCGGGGCGAGTACGTTCCCATCGGTTCGGTGCTCAAAGAGCTCGGGGAATGGCTGGAGCAGGGCGGGCATGCGGGCTACATCACCCTTGCAGGCAGTGGTGAACCGACGCTGAACAGCCGTTTTGGAGAAGTGATCGACTTCGTCCATGCACACAGCCTGATTCCAGTGGCGCTCCTCACCAACGGCACGACGCTGGCCGATCCGGCGGTACGAAGCGCCGCCGCGAAGGCCGATTTGGTGAAGGTCTCGTTGAGCGCATGGAATACGGCTTCCTTGGAGCGGGTCAACCGGCCCTGCCAGGGGATCACGCTCAAAGGCCTCGTCGAGGGGCAGTGGCAATTCCGGCACGAGTTCCACGGGCAGCTATGGTTGGAGGCCTTTCTCCTGCTGGGCATCAACTCCCTGCCTCACGAGGCAAGCCACATCGCAGAGTTGGTCAAGGTGATCGGTCCGGATCGGGTGCAACTGAACACGGCTGTGCGGCCACCGGCCGAAGCCTATGTGCTTCCCCTTCCCGGCGAGGAGTTGGCTGAATTGGCAAGGCTCTTCGATCCGCCTGCCGAGGTGATTGCGGAGTTCAGCCCAAACGGCTCGGTGGATATCCGGGCGACGGAGGAGATGGTGCTGTCGATGCTTCGGCGACGTCCATGCACGGCCACTCAGATTGCCAACGTGTTCGGGTTGCATGCGAACGAAGTCGCGAAATACGTCGGCAAGCTGCTACGCACAAACCGCATCCGCGCCGAGAAGCGGGCCGGAATCATGTACTACGCACGCCTGGCACCAGAGTCTGCCGAGAGCAAGTGGCACGTACCGAAGGACACGATTGGGCACGATGAACAACCGGATGGAGCCAACGCATGATTGTCACGATCGCTAGCGGCAAGGGCGGCACGGGCAAGACCACCTTCGCGGTGAATCTGGCCTATGTGCTCGCCAGCCAGGGAGAGTCCGTGCGGCTCCTCGATTGCGATGTGGAGGAGCCGAATGATCACCTGTTTGTGAAGCCGGTCTTCAGCGAGCAGTGCGACGTGACCGTGCCCAAACCCGTGTGGGATGCGGCCGCATGCACTGGCTGTGGCGCTTGCGCCGCCGCTTGTCGCTACAACGCGCTCGCGGTCGTCAAAGGCAAGGTTCTGATCTTCAACGAACTGTGCCATTCGTGCGGGGTCTGTTCGGAGGTCTGTCCGGAACAGGCACTGCATGAGCAACCCGTGGCCATTGGCAAGGTCCGGAGCGCCCCCGGACACCAGCCCCTCTTCTTCGCTGACGGCCTGTTGACCATCGGCGAGTCCTTGGCACCCAACGTGGTCGATGCGGTCAAATCGCACGCCGACCCCGAGGCCATCAACCTCATCGATGCCGCGCCGGGAACGGCGTGTCCCGTGGTCAAGGCCCTGACCGGTGCCGACGTGGCCGTGCTGCTGACCGAACCGACGCCGTTTGGGCTGAACGATCTGAAGCTGGCGGTTGCGATGACCCTCCAGATGGGCATCCCGACCGGGATCGTGATCAACCGCTCCAGCGGCAAGGACGAGATCATCGCCGACTATGCCGAAGCCGTTGGGGTTCCCATCCTCGGGCGGATTCCCTTCGAGCGCCGGTATGCGGAGACGTATGCATCGGGGGGCATCCTGGTCGAACATCATGGCGAGCTGCAGGCCATTCTGCTGGCCATCTACGAGAACATCCAGGCCCTGCCGGGCACGGTGCTCCCGCCTGTACCAGCAATCGCAGACTTTCTCGCAGACGCCGCTTTGGTTCCGGAGCCAAGTCAGGGCAGTGCCACCGGCTTCCGCGAAGTGACGATCATCAGTGGCAAGGGCGGCACCGGCAAGACGACGGTGGCCGCCGCGTTTGCCGCATTGGCGAAACCGGTGGTTCTGGCCGACAACGATGTGGATGCCGCAGACCTGCATCTCCTACTGACGCCACGGGTTCGGGAGGCCCACCCCTATGTGGGGGGGATGAGGGCAACCATTGACCCCGACACATGCATCGGTTGCGGAGAATGCGCCGCCGCCTGCCACTTCGGCGCGATCCACCTGGCCGGACAGGGCAATGCCCTCATCCCGCAGACGTGGCAGATTGACCCGTTCGGCTGCGAAGGCTGCGGCCTCTGCGCCCTGGTTTGTCCCGTGGATAACATTCGCAACGACCCGGTGGTGACGGGGCAGTGGTACGTATCCGCGACCGACTGGGGGCCCATGGCCCACGCCCGGCTGGGCATCGCCGCAGAGAACTCGGGGCGGCTGGTTACCCAGGTGCGCAATCGCGCTGCGGAACTGGCGACCGAGGAGAGGCGCGGACGGATTTTGGGTGACGGCCCGCCCGGCACGGGCTGTCCGGTCATCGCGTCGATTTCCGGAACGGATCTTGTCGTGATTGTGACCGAACCGACGGTGTCCGGTGTGCATGACCTGGGACGGGTACTTGACCTAGTCGCCCACTTTGGCGTTCCGGCTCGGGTGATCATCAACAAGGTCGACATCAACGCGGAGCAGGCGGCCCGAATCGGCCGGATTGCCGAAAGTCGAGGATCGAAGGTCATCGGCCGGATCCCGTTCGATCCATGCGTGAACGATGCGTTGGTCGCCGGGAAGACCATCGTCGACTACGCCCCCGGGCCGGCCGCCGAGGCGGTCCGGAAGGCATGGGAGGAAATGTGCGCGGTCCTGTCGGGGCTCGCGGACGGGAGTGCACCCCCACCTTCTGGACACGGCTTGGCCCAAGAACAGTCAGCGGACGAACAGTGAAAAAGGAGCTCTCAGCCATGAAGATCGCAGTGACAGCGCAAGGACAATCGTTGGATGACCAGGTGGACCCACGCTTCGGGAGATGCCCATGTTTCCTGGTCGTGGAAACCGAAGAAGGCACATTCCAAGCCGTCGAAAACCCCAACGCGGCTTTGGGCGGCGGGGCAGGCATCCAGTCAGCCCAACTGCTGGCGAAGCACAACTTGAAGGCGGTTCTAACCGGCAACTGCGGGCCGAACGCCTACCGGACTCTGGAGGCAGGCGGCATCCAGGTGATCGTCGGTGTCAACGGAACGGTCCGGCAAGCAGTCGAGCAGTTTAAGTCAGGTGCTCTCTCGCCAGTGTCGGGACCGAATGTGGCCAGCCACTCCGGCACCAGTGACCGCTAGACGTCCAGCGGCAGCGATGGCCGAGGCGGGAGCAGAATCCGCCGCCCAACTCTTGAGCATACATGTCAGTGACCGCAGGGCCTCTACTACGCAATTCCAAGGAGAGCACGCTATGGCTAGAATGGATTCCAGCAGGAATGAGCAGCAACTTGTCGCAGACCAGGACGCGGTGCGAGAGAGGATGCATCGCATCCGACACAAAATCCTGGTGCTCTCGGGCAAGGGAGGCGTTGGCAAGAGCACGGTGGCGGCCAACCTGGCAGTGTCGCTGGTCCAGCAAGGGTTCCGGGTTGGTCTGCTCGACGTTGATATCCACGGACCCAGCATTCCGCAATTGCTCGGTCTGCGGAACACTTCGGCACAGGAACCGGGATCCCGGGCCAGCAAGGAGGCACTGCTGCGACCGGTAGCGGTCAGCGAGAACTTCCGCTTTGTCTCGATTGGGTCACTGATCGAGGACCGCAACGCCGCCTTGATCTGGCGCGGCCCGATGAAGCACAACGTCATCAAGCAGATGCTCAAGGATGTAGACTGGGGCGATCTTGACTATCTCGTGGTCGATTCGCCTCCGGGAACGGGCGACGAGCCGCTGTCGGTGGTGCAACTGATTGAGGATGCCAGCGGTGCCGTGGTTGTTACCACTCCCCAGGACCTGGCAGTGGCGGACGTGCGCCGTTGCATCACCTTCTGTCGGCAGCTCAGTCTGCCGGTGCTGGGTGTGGTGGAGAACATGAGCGGCCTGGTGTGCCCGCATTGTGCGACGCACGTCAACGTGTTTGGGAGTGGTGGTGGCGAGAGACTCGCCGCCGAAATGGGCATCCCGTTCCTGGGCCGCATCCCGATCGATCCGCAGATCGTCTCAGCCAGTGACGAAGGCACGCCGTATCTGGATGCATTCCCAAACACGGTAGGAGGAAGGGCCTTCCGGGAGGTCTGCCAACGAATTTCCGCCCATACCATGGATCAGAGACCAGAACCGAAAGAGGAAACAGCCATGACTCGAATTGCCATCCCACTCGCCGAGGGGAAACTCGCCCTGCATTTTGGACACTGCCAGCAGTTCGCCCTGGTGGACGTGAATCCGGCCACGAAGGCGATCGTTGGTCTGGAGACTGTCGACGCACCTGCCCATGAACCGGGACTCTTGCCCCGATGGCTGAGTGAACGTGGGGCTCGGATCATCATTGCCGGCGGCATGGGACAGCGTGCCCAGGGATTGTTCGGTGAACAGGGGATAGAGGTGGTTGTCGGCGCGGCGGCCGAGGCCCCCGAAGCCCTGGCACAGCAGTACATGGAGGGCACGCTCGTAACCGGTGGCAACGCATGCGATCATTGACGGTAGCGGAGAGCAGACCCATGCAGGACCACAGTGCGGGAAAGTCGCCCGCCCCGACAGCGGCGGCAACTGGCGACGAAACGTTCTTCGGGCGGATGAACGACCCGACTGGTGCGGGCGTGATCCAGGGCTCGTGCGGCGACACCATGGAGTTCTACATCGTGGTGCAGGACGAGACTATCGTGGACGTGAAGTTCCACACGGGTGGGTGCGCGAACACGCGGTCTTGCGGCATGGCGGCGGCCCGCCGGGCGCTGGGGCGCAAGGTGACGGACGCGCTGTCGATCAGTGCCGGCGAGATCATCCGCTCGGGCGAGTGCGAGCCACTGGCCGGGCGGCACTGTGCCATCCTCGCGGTGAGCACCCTCTACCGGGCGATTGCTGACTATCTGCTGCAACCATGAGCGCTGCCCGAATCCAGGCGACGGGAAGGAACCCAATGGCCGAACGAACGATAACAGTACTGGTCGAGGACACCGCGAACTGCCGCGGCCTGTTGGCCGAGCCCGGTCTGGCCTTCTGGATCGAGCTTGGTGGGAAGCGTGTCCTCTTCGACACCGGCCAAGGCGTGGCGCTCGGTAGCAATGCGGCGCAGCTCGGCATTCGTCTCGAACAGGCGGACGCCATCGTCCTAAGTCACGGTCACCACGACCATACTGGGGGCCTTGGCGAAGCCGTGGCCGCAGCCCCGAGTGTACCAGTGTACGCCCATCCTGCCGCCTACCTTCAGAAGTATGCCCGCAACCCCGATGGGACGGCCCGCGAGATCGGTATGCTCAACCGCGACAGGGACGGGGTTCACGCCCAAGGCGCGTTAGTCTGGGTGGATGGCCCCACCGAAGTATGCGAGGGGCTCATGTTGACCGGTCCGGTGCCACGGACAACCGATTTCGAGGACACTGGCGGGGCTTTTTTCAGGGATCAAGCCTGCACAGAGCCGGACGATTTGGTGGATGACCAGGCAGCTTTCATCGAGGGGGCCAACGGCACCCACGTGATCCTTGGCTGCGCCCATGCGGGGATCATCAATGCCCTGCAGTACGTGCGCACGCTCACCGGCAGCCGCCCAATCCATACCGTGGTCGGCGGCATGCACCTGCTCCATGCGAGTCCTGTCCGGGTGGGGCGGACGGTGGATGAATTGCGCCGTCTCGGGGTGAGCCGACTCGTCCCGTGCCACTGCACCGGCCTCGCCGCGACCGTGCGGCTATGGAGTGAGTTCCCAGACGCGTGTGCGTCTTGTCCGGTCGGTACAGTCCTCGACCTGGCAGAATGAAGCAACAGAATAGGTAAATCAGCAGAAGGAGCCCGGGACATGTCCGAAACGACCACCAGACTGCCGCTCAACGGTGAGAAAGCCCCGACCCTCACGGCGGAGACGACGCAAGGCGCGACCCGTTTCCTCGAGGACTTCAAGCGCAAGTGGGACCATCGCGAGGGACCGGTTGTACTGGCCACAGTCAGTGCGCACGGTGTCCCGAACGTAATCTATGCCACCTGTGTCGGGACCTTTGGCGACGATCAACTGGTGGTCGCCGACAATTACTTCAACAAGACCCGGCGGAACATCCTTGGTACTGGCCGGGGTGCCCTCCTTTTCATCACCAAGGACGGTAAGGCCTATCAGATCAAGGGTAGCCTGGAGTACCACCGCGATGGCGAGGTGTTTGAGAGCATGAAGTCCTGGAATCCGCCGCAGCACCCGGGCCATGCGGCCGCCGCCCTGCGGGTCGAGGAGGTCTACTCTGGCGCCACAAGGTTGGTCTGATTCGCGGGCTTGACTCGTGTCGTCAAACGGCGAGGGCTTGCGGTGCGGGTCCGGAAGCGCTTGACTGCTGGGGGGTGCGCCCCATGGCCTTGTAGCAACGCAAAGGAAGAACCCAATGAATGTGGCAGTACTCGGTGCCAGCGCCAAGCCGGAACGCTACAGCCATCAGGCGGTGGCTCAGCTCAAGGCGAATGGCCACGTCGTGTTCCCCGTGCATCCGGCAGTGCCCGAGATTCTGGGCATACCGGTCCAGGCCAGGCTGGCGGACATCCGAGCGCCCCTCGATACGGTGACCGTGTACCTGTCCGCAGACAAGTCGGCCGCGCTGGCGGAGGAACTCCAGCGGGCCCGGCCACGGCGGGTCATCTTTAACCCCGGTGCGGAGAATCCGGCCTTGGCGACCAGCCTGCGCCAGCACGGCATCGGGACCCTCGATGCCTGCACGCTGGTCCTGCTGGCCTCCGGGCAATTCTGACGGAATCCCCCCATCAGCGAGGCGAATGTGGAAACGAAACCACCCTTGGCAACCTGTTCCTCGACCGACCTGGAGACGATGCAGAACGAACACCATCCGGAATGCGTGGTCTGCGCCAGGGGCAATCCGGCCGGACTCAAGCTGGAGTTCGGGCTGGTGGCCCCCGGAACCGTCGAGGCGTCCTTCGTGTGCGACAGCCGGTTCCAGGGCTACCGGGACTGGGTGCATGGCGGGGTAATCTCCACTATCCTTGACGGGGCCATGACCAACTGCCTGTTCCTCTGCGGACTCGTTGCCGTCACCGCCGAGATCAAGGTCCGTTTCCGACGACCGTTGCCGACGGGAAGCAAGGCCACGGCGCGCGCGTGGCTTGACGACATGGTCGGCCCGATTCATATCGTGCGCGCGGAGATCAACCGCGGCGGCAGGATCGCGGCCTCGGCATCCGGCAAGTTCGTTG
>JABGQJ010000358.1:417-7784 GCA_018648945.1 Victivallales bacterium | reverse complement strand
AGGGAAGCGCTCGTCCCATGGCGGTTTGCTCCCATCCTCGCGCGCGAAGTTGCGACCCCAGTTCCGGCCGTTGAACCGCCGACCGAGGATCGTTCGCCCTTCCTGTGATATGAATGAGACGTAGAGAATGCCGTCCTCGCATGGCTCCCCCGCGATAGAGAAGACACGCAGACACGTGAAGTTCCGACTGCCTACCCGCACACGGAACACGCCAGTGCCAAAGACATCGTGGACCGCAAGTGTCGGTGCCACCCGTAGCCGGAAACTGCCATCCTGGGTCCGGACTAGTCGCCCCTCATCCGCCACATGACGCGGCGTGCTGCCCCAATCCACCTCGAACCCTTCATCAAGGAATGTGTTCAGGACACGTTCCTCCCCCACAAGCCGACACTGAGCCAGCCATTCCGCCCGGTCTGCCGTGGCGCGGGCGAACATCAGCCAAGTCCCCTGCTGCCAGCCGGCATCTGGTTCCCAGTCGTTGACCCGAATCTCGACACATCCGAGGTCATGTATGCGAGCGGGGCGGACCCCGATCATCTCGCTCAGGCCCGTGAGCCGCCAATCCGGGGGATCGTAGATACTCCAGAGCGTGAGATCACCGACCTCGGGAACAGCGAACCACCCAGGCGTCTCCCGACAGTCGACGGCAAACGGCTCCGCCTCAATCGCCTGTACCTCGATCTCCGGTCGGATTGCCGGAAAGGGTTGATGGGGACATGCTTCAGAACGCTTCCTACTCATACCGGGAGTCCTCCGTCTTGCTGTGGAACTCATCGCGCATGTCCCTGCGCGCTTCGTGCAGGCGTTTCTTGATCGTGCCCTTGGCGTAGGCTGTGCGACGGGCGATCTCGGCGATGGTCAACCCCTCGGCGTAGAACAGCTTGGCGATCCCCCGCTGAGGCTCGGACAGCTTCTGCAGAACATCCAGAGCATCCTGCACGGCCCGCTGCCGATCCGCTGCTTCCCTCCCGTATCGTGTCAGATGGAAGCCGAGCCGCTCCTGTTCCGTCGGTTCTTCGCGTCGCCGAGCAGACTTCAGGTAGTCGCGACAGCGATTCCTCGCAATCTGGAGAAGCCATGCCCGAGCCTTCGCAACGTCCTGCAGCTGGCTGAGCGAGCGCCACGCTCGCAGTAGCGTCTCCTGAAGAACGTCTTCAGCAGCATGATAGTCACGGACATATCGACGGATCAGCGCGACCATCGACTGCTCATGGCGTCGTACGAGCGCCACGAACGCCTCTGATTCGCTTCCCTGTCTCGCCTCCGTCTGATTGCCGTCCATGCTGCTGCTCACGACGTTGGGGCTCTTGCTGACCGTACGCTTCCCCTACTAAGGCGAGCAAAGTCGCCAAAAGGTTCCTCCCTGCGCCCAAGGTCATCGGTGGCTGAACAGAAGATCCCCCATTCCACCATTCCACCATCCCATCATTCCAGCCCCCTCCCCCTTCCCCTCCCCTACGGCCGGGGGATACGCGGAGCGGTCTTGGTCCGGGGCCGGATGGGAAGGCTCTCGATACCGGGGAAATCCGGATCGGCCAGTTCCCGCACATCCTCGTCGCTGCGATAGGTGCAGTTGGCGTCGAGCCAGGCCGTGAGCAGGCGCAGGTCGCCACCAGTCATCTTGACCCCGTGGTGCTTGCCACTGGCCGCGATCTCGCGGAGCGGGCTGCGCAATGCAAGGTAGGTCTTGGGCCGGAAGGTCACGTAGCTCTCCGGGTCGCTCAACCCGTAGTTCTCGGCGGGCAGAGGGCAGGCTATGCGGGCGCCGGGGCCCTGACGGATCTGCTTGTGCGTGTGGCCGTCCACACCAACCAAGGTCACGTAGGGCTCCTTGAAAGGGCCAAGGCCTGGCCGGAGCGTGAGATCCAGTTTCTTGCGGGCCTTGCCTTCGCCTTGGTGGCAGGTGCCGCAGTTGCGATCGAACAAGGGCTGGATCATACGTTCGTAGGAGAGCGATCGCGTACCCCAGGGCGGCGGCGTCAGCTTCTCCGGCACCCGGCGGAGAGCCATGGACTTGCCACTGACCGGGGTCTTGGAGTGCGACTCGTGGCAGCCCAAACACCCCCTCGTCTCACCTGGCATGGCCCCGCTGAACGAACGCATGGTCTGCAGCGCCCGATACTCGCCATCCAGCACCTGGAAGTGCAATGCCTGCCCCGACGGGACCTCGAAGCACACGGAGCCGTCTGCCCCCACTGGCGCCGTTCCGAGGATCCGGCGCACGCCATCGGTCTGCACCAGGCTGGTCCGGGGCCCGCTGAAGCCGCTGTCCCGATTCCAGAGCGAGTAGGTCCGGGCATCCATCTGGATCACCCGCACGTGTTTCACCTCGCCACGTGCCAGTTCCGGCACCCCGTAGGTGACATTGTTGCTGTAGAGAATGCCCGGCTTGCGGGGCGCAGCCGGTTTGGCCAGATCCGGCCACTCCACCCGGTCGGCCATCACCGGCGGCCGAGGACGGGCCTTCAGCGGCATGGCATGCCAGATGTTGTGGGTGCCCTCGTAGACCAATTCCCGGTTGCCGTATGGATCCATCAGGAGCAGGACGAACTTGCCGCCGCGCCCCCCGCGACGGGCGGAGACCAGGAAAAGGTCCTCCGCGAGGGGGTATGGCGTCTTGTAGGCCGTGTAGGCCGAAGAGGCATGGTACTCCTCCTTCTCGATCGGGTCCTTTGGGGGGTTGCCACATTCGGGCCAGGCGATCTCGGCAGTGACCTTGGTCAGCCCATGCGGGAAGTTACTGCCCGCCCTGGGATCGAGAATCCCGATGCTGCCGGCGAACCAATCATGGTGGGCCAAGCCGGTGAACATCACCCGCGTCGAGCCGGGAATGGGCCGAGGCTCCGCCAGATGGTCGGGCCAAACGGACTGGTTCCCCCAGAAGGCGGTGACATTCGTGCCGTCGGGATTGACGGTCCAGAGGCTCTGAATCCGCCACAGAGCCTTGTCATGGTACTCCCAGCGGGAGTAGATCACACGGCCATCGGAGAGCAGCGCCGGGAGCCAGTCCGGTTCGTTGTTGCGGCTGACCAAATAGATGTTGCCACCATCCGCATCGCAGCGGGCCAGGACGTAGGAGTAGGTATAGGGCATGCACCGCACATAGGTGTTGCAGCGGCTGGTCGTGAACATGATGTGCCCGTCCGGCAGGTAGATCGGGTCTGTGTCATCGTAGTCCCCACTGGTCAGCTGGCGCACCGCCCCGGTCGTCAGATCCCGCTCATAGAGATGGAATGCCTTGTCGTTCCATGGCTTCATGCAGAAGAGCATGCGCTGGCCGTCGAAGGAGAGATCGAAGCGCCAGAACGCCCCCGGTCTGCCACTCGGTGCCAGCTTGCGGACGGCACCGTCAGGACGAAGCCCCTTGAGCGCCAGGATGCGACCGCCGGGCATCGCCATCATGCCATCGCGATGGCGTGCCTGATGCGGCCACTCGCGCCCTTGGGGATAGGGCTGGTCGAGGAAGACAATCTCGTCGAAATCCAGGCCGGGGTGCCGCAGGAAGAGCTTTCTCTTCAGGCGGCGCACGGTAAGATAGGCGACTCGCAGATCCTCCGGCACGCGGCTGGACACCTGCCGTCCGATCGCCACCTCGCCGGCCAGTTCATCGACCGTCACCGCCCGGTGGTAGACCGCGACCTCGTCCAGGGCACCGACGAATCTGCTGGCTCGGTGGTCGCTGCCCCGCCAGCCCACATACAAGGGCTCGTCGGAACTGCAGAGCTCTCCCCGCAACGGCCCCCTTGCTTCGAGTTTGCCATCCACGTAGAGCCGTAGTTCCTTGCCGTCGGAGACCTGGGCAAGATGATGCCATTTGCCGTCGTCTATCCGGGACTTGCCGTTGAGTAGCGTCAACCCGCTGGTGGCCCAGTGGTGGGCCCGAGCCACTCCCCGGTAGCTCATCAACAGCACGCTCCCCTTCGCCGTGCCATTGCCGAGAACATCCGCCTCCTGGGACACGCTCCGCATCCAGGCGGCAACGGTGTACGGTGCCGAAGCGAAGCGGCCCTTGCCCGCCCCGACCTCCAGAACGCTCGTCGGGCCAAGCAAGGCCGCCCGACCGAAGACGCCTGCACCGCGCCGCCAGCGTCCGGTGGCCTTGATCTCGCCCGCGAACATCCCCTCCCGTGGCCCCTCGAAGCTCCAACGCACGGCTGGCTTCCCAGGCAAGTTCTCGGGCCTGGCGGCCGGCCGGATCTCACTGCCCGAAACGTCGGCCGCAATCTTCCGCAGAGACACAAGTTCCGCCGCCTCGCCCAAGCCGATCCGCTTGGCCAGGTCCTCGGCCCACTCAATCTCATCCAGTACGGTCTGCTGGTCGATCGCTCCGCCCGATTGGGCGAGCCAGTCCTTCTCCAGCATCTCGGCCGCTGCCGGTGCCGACAACGACACCGTCTCGGGTTCCTTGGGCTTGTCCGGCACAGGTGCGACTGCCATGGGCATCCGAGAGCGGGACAGTGCCTTGAGGACCGCAGCCTTGGGAAGTTCGAACGGCGGCCACTGGCTGCGCTCAACTCCCACGCCATCCCGGAAGGGCGCCGCCGATGGCCAGGTACCCACGTACCCCTTGCTGCAGCGACTGATCCCCACCATGGCCACACAGGCGCCGGTCGTGGGGTCGTGACACACCATGCCACCAAGCACCCCGTCGAGTTGAGCGTAATCGCCCTCGTGCGTGTGGGCTGCCTCCAGATTCGCATAGGCAGAGAAACGCACATCGCGCAGCGGCACCCCGGACGGAATGACGGTGTAACTCAACAACACGCCAGACGTCTTCCCGGGCAGGACGGCCCGGATCTTGAGTCGCACCAGTTTGTCCATCGTCTCGAGCTCGCCCCGCAACTCCCGGGGAGACACCGCACGGATGGGGTCGATCACGCGCCATACGGGGGCCGATGGCGAGGCAACGCCGGCGAAGACGTGCGTTATTTTCCCTGAGGCTACGTATGAGATCCCAGTGACGAACCGGCTCAACTGCCCGCCGTAGGGAGACTTCAGCATCTGGCGCCGGTCGCTCTCCCAGAAAAACCGCCCCTGCGCGTCCAAAGCAAAGTCGGTCGTGCTGTTCGCCACCACAACAGGTCTGCTCCCGGGAGTGGGAACCGGCCCGTCCGCCGGGTGCCCCACCGCCTCCGCGCCCCGCAACGCCCCCACCACTTTCGCCAGCTCCGCGTGTTGCGGAGCCGACACCAGGGCCAGGGAAACGGTCCAGCTGTCGCCAGGCCGCAACTCCCGCCGCTGCCAGTGAAGCGTACCGTCCACATTGCCCAACGCTTGCCCTCCCTCTTCTGCTGCCATTGCTGCCATCGGAACTGCAAGCACGGCACCGAACAGTAGGAGCAAAGTCCACACGCGTTCCATCGGTCACCTTCCTTCGTACTACGTCATGCCAGCCCGGTCCTGGCCCCCGGTTCAGCGCGTCTCGGGGAAGAAAAAAGGCATTCGCCCGAAAAAACCCCGAAAAAAGCCTTGTGCGTCCAGATGGCCCTTCGTACAATACAGCCAGTTCCAGGAATAGCTGGGACCGACAAGAAGCACAGAAGCCAAGAAACAAGCGCAACAAGTTTTCAAGTCCCAAATATGGCCAACCGGCCGAACACAACCCCCAGAAAGGGAAATCGCAAGATGAAGAAAGACAAGACCTTCACCCTGATCGAGCTCCTCGTCGTCATCGCCATCATCGCCATCCTCGCCGGCATGCTGCTGCCAGCCCTCGCCCAAGCCCGTGAGAAGGCCCGCCGGATCAGCTGCACCAGCAAGCTGAAGCAAATCGGTGTCGGTATGACCCTGTACTCCAACGACTTCGAAGAGCAGTTCCCCAGCGGTGACACCACTGCGGACGGCAATGGCCACATCGGCCTGAGCAAGCTCATCGACAATGGGTATGTCAAGCCCACCAAGGCCTATGTCTGCCCCAGCACCAAAGACCAGCCCGCCGCCGTCGGCACCGTCCTGTTGGATGCAACCACCTGCAGCTACAACTACGACGACGACGACGATGGCAATGGCCTGAACATGGACGACTGCGACACCGAGACCGCCCTGGCCGGTGACAAGAACGAGAACCACACCAAGTTCGGCAACATCCTCTTCGGCGACCTGCATGCGCAGGGCTTCGCTGGTGCCGAGTGGAAGCAGAGCAACGAGATCAACTGGAACTGCGTCGCTGACTTCGCGACGGACTAAGCTCTGCTAGCTGATTCCCAAGGGCCGGTGCGATCACGCACCGGCCCTTTTCTTGTCCCGAGGAGACCCATGCCATGCGACTCGCCGTACTAGCCGACATCCACTACGCCACTCTCGCCAGCCCTGTCGGCAGCCGTCGCTGCGACGTCTCCGACATCCTCTTGCTGCGTGCGGTCCACCGGCTGAACCGCTATCTCCGTCCTGATCTCGTGGTCCTGCTAGGCGACCTCATCAATGATGGCGACGGTCCCCAGGCAGAACTGGAACTGGGGCGTCTTCAGCGATGTGTCGAGCTCCTCGACGCACCCGTCCTGGTTCTTCCCGGGAATCATGATCCCGCCCCAGAGCGTTTCTACCAAACCATGCCGAGGCCGGCGCCGGCAGTTGACCATGCCGGCATCCGGGTCCTTTCGTTCCTGGACGCCGAACGGCCCGGCTACAACGCCCACCGCTCCGAGCAGGATCTGGCTCGCCTCCGTTGTGAAGCGAACCGGGAATCCGGTCCGTTGGTCTGCCTGCAGCATGTGCCTCTCTTCCCGCCTGGTCTTCACGACTGCCCCTACAACTACACCAATGCGGCGGATATCATCAGCGCTTCGTGTTCGGCTGGCGTGTCCTTGGTCATCTCGGGCCACTACCACCGGGGCATCCCGCTCATCGAGCAGGACGGCGTCCGGTACCTGGCCGCCCCCGCCCTGTGCGAATCCCCCTTCCGCTTCCTGACCGTGGATATCGAGGGTGACTCAGTCGAAGTCGAGGAACACTCCCTCGCCATGCCCGCGGAATTCGAACTGGTGGACACCCATGTCCACAGCTCTCTCGCCTACTGCGGCGAGAACCTGGACCTGGCGAAGAGCCAGTCTCTGGCCGATGCCATGGGGCTGGCAGGCGTGCTGTTCGCCGAGCATACCGGACACCTCTACTTCGACGCGCGCGGCTACGGGCGATGCGCAGACACCGGCCTGCCTGCAGCCCATCCACGCCAGTGCCGGGTAGAGACCTACTTCGGCCTCCTTCAGGCCAGCGGAATCCCTCCAAAATCCTGGGGGATGGAGGTGGACGCGGGATGGGACGGCAGCGGGCTCATCAAGCCCGAGCACGAGGCCCGACTCGCCTTCCGCATCGGGGCCATTCACAGCCTGCGCTCGCTCAATGGCCCCGTACGTGATCCAGAGAAAGCC
>JABGQJ010000358.1:0-407 GCA_018648945.1 Victivallales bacterium | reverse complement strand
CGCCGGGGGGGGATGCCCACACCGCCACAAGTGATCGAGCCCACCGTTCGACTGCTGCGCAATCACAACACGGCCGCCGAGATCAACTTCCACACGAACGAGCCGTCCGTCGAGTTTGTTCGTCAGTGCCTAGCGCAAGGGGTCAAGCTCACCTTCGGGTCAGACGCACACAACCTCTACGAGGTCGGCGAGTTCTACCCACATCTCCAACTCCTCCGCGAGGCAGGCTTCACCAGCAACCCGCAGGAGATCCTCCTCCCTATCCATCCCCGCCGCTGAGCCCGCCGTCCCCACCCATGAGGCAATGGGATCAGAGGGAAGCCAACACGTTGGGAACCGTCCGGGCGGGGCTGACCTTGTACCATGCCTGGGCAATTGCCCCCTGCTCATCGATCAGAAAAGCCGAG
>JABGQJ010000357.1 GCA_018648945.1 Victivallales bacterium | reverse complement strand
TCGCCGACCCGGAACTGAACGGGATGGAACTGACTGTCCTTGCCAAGGTCGATGCGGCTCCCGGCAGGCCGGTCCGCCTCGCTGTGTCGCCGGACACCATCGCCGTGCGTGCCTGGAAACGGGAAGGCAGGGCCCTCTTGCCGGGGGGCACGGATCTGTTGCCGGACGCACGGGACGGAGCCATCGCCTGGGAACCCGCCGTGGGCACGTGGCAGGTTTGGGCCATCGGCGCCCGGCGCAAGCCACGCACCCTCAATCCCATGCACCCGGAGGCGGGCAAGCGCGTCATCGAGCGCTTCTTCCAGCCCTGTGCCGATCGTGCGCCAGGGGGCACGGCCGAGGGACTCAACTACTTCTTCCAGGACGAGCTGCAATTCGGGGTTGGCAGTCGCATCTGGTGCGCGGACTTCGCCGAGCAGTTCCGGCAGAGCAAGGGATACGACATTCTGGACCGGTTGCCGGCTCTGTTCGAGGACATCGGCCCAATCGCGCCGAAGGTACGACTCGACTATGCCGACGTGAAGGTGCGGCTCTGCGAGGAACGCTACTTCCGTCCCATCTTCGACTGGCACTGGAGTCGTGGCATGATCTATGGCTGCGACCCCGGCAGCCGCGGGCGCAACCCGGCTGAATTCGGCGACTACATGCGCTGCGTTCGCTGGTACACCGCTCCGGGGCACGACACACCTGGCGGCAATGCGGACCTGATCAAGGACAAGGTGTCCAGTTCCATCGCCCACCTCTACCAACGCCCGCGCGTGTGGCTGGAGGGCTACCACAGCCTGGGATGGGGGGCGACCCCGGAGCGACTGATGACCGCCACCCGCGAGAACTTCCTCTACGGTGCTACCCTCCTGAATCTGCATGGGCTTTACTACTCCACCCACGGCAGTTTCTGGGAGTGGGCGCCGCCCTGCTACCATTTCCGCATGCCCTACTGGCAACACATGGGCGAGTTCCTGCGCTACTTCGAACGCCTCTCCTACCTGTTGAGCCAGGGCGTCCACTGCTGCGATGTGGCCGTGCTCTACCCCGTCGCTCCCTTTGATGCCGACATGGACGGGAAGCAGGCGGCGGATACGGCCTTCGGAGTCGGCAAGCATCTGGTCGCGAGCGGCTACGACTTCGACTACCTGGACTCCGAATCGCTCGACCGGGCGGAACTCCGCGGTGGTCGCCTGCAGGTCTCCGGCGAGAGCTACCGCGTGCTGATCCTCCCCGCCATGCGCGCCATCCGCTGGTCAACTCTCCAGAAGGCGCTGGCATTCCGCGATGCCGGGGGAATCGTCGTGGCGTTGGGGGCTCTGCCCGAGGCCTCGGACCGAGCCGGGCGCGAAGACCCCGTGCTTGCTGCGGCGACCAAGTCTCTGTTCGGGGAGGCGGACGAGACTGGCCGTTTCGCTTCGCGCCCCGGACCTGCGGGCAGCGGCCTGGGAGCGGCGTTTCTCGCCGCCACCAGCTTCCCGCCTCGGACCTACGATGGTGGCTTTGCGGGCCGCTGGGTATGGTCCGGCGAGAAGACATCCGATGTCTGGTTCAAGGCAGTCTGGCGGCACCCGACCCAGCAGACTCTCCCGGTCATGCTGCGCTGCGACAACCGCGGCGACCTGTACGTGAATGGGAAGCGCATCTGCGGCGGTGCGAACTACGCCACCGGCTGGACCGGGCAGATCGCCCTCAGGGATGGTGATGTGCTCACCGTCGATGCCCATGACGACGACCAGGGAAACCGCACAGCCGGGTTCTTCTTCGCCATCGTGCAGGAAGGAAATACCGTATTCTCAGCGGCGGATTTCAGGTACACAATCAAGCGTCCGGCGGATCTTGCGGCATGGCGGACGAGCCGGGATCTCACTGGGCTCGCCGAGCCCACGCCGGAGAATGTGCATCCCCTGCACAGGGGCGAAGCTGCCAGCCAGTTCTCCGGACTTGTCGAAACGCTCCTCGAACACGTGCCTCGTGATGTCGAGACGGACAAGCCCTGTACCGCGCTGCACCGCCGGATCGGTGCGCGCGACGTCTACATGGTCATGGGCGTGCCGCGCAACACAGAATGCACCTTCCGCGTCCAGGGACGGCCAGAGCTCTGGGATCCATGGACCGGCAAGACACGCCCCCTGCCAGTGGTGGCACGGTCCGCCAAGGGGACGCGCGTGCGCTTGCCACTGGAGGCCTACGAGGCCCAGATCGTGGTATTCGAGCCGGAACAGGTACCAGCGGTCGTCAGCGCCACGGACCTGGAGGAGCTCACTGCCCTTGAACTGCGCGATGGGGTTCCCATCCTGACCGGGCATGCGACCACCCCCGGACTGCGGACTGCAACCGTGCGCCTCGGCAACCGCTCCGTGAAGCTGATGGGCGAGGCACCGGCACCGCCGACTCCCCTGCCGCTCGATGGCCCGTGGGAATTCGAGATGGTGCCCACGATGGACAATCGCTGGGGAGATTTCCGCCTCCCCGCGACGTTGCCCAGCATTGGCCCCGAAGCGCGCCTCTTCCGCTATGCTCCCGAGACCAGCCCGAACCCCGGTTGGGAACGCCCCGGCGAGGATGACCAGGCCTGGGAGCAGGTGACCCATGGCTTCGGGCCACGTTTCTGGCAACTGGGGCCCTTGCCGGACAATGCGGACCTGGCGGCCGTGGATGCCGCCCTGGCCGCTTTGACCGTGGTTGACCCGGCAGTCCCAGTCACAGTGGGCGGCAAGGCCTACGCCTGGACTGCCTATGCCTTCTCTTGGCGCTGGGGACGCGAAGGCGATCCTGGTCACCAGGGCTACCACGGTCTGAAGGGGAATGTGACCGACGATTTCCTCTGCCTGGGCAAGCCCAAAGGCGGCCTCAACGAGACGCTCTACGTAGCGACTCCCGGCGGCAACCGGACCTATCTGTGGACGGCGGTCGCCACGCCTGCGCCAGCTCAGGCATGGGTGCGGACAGGCGGCTTGACCCCGGCGGCGATGTTCCTCAATGGAGCCCGGGTGACAGACCCAGCGGTGCCGGTCGCGCTACACGCTGGTGGGAACCCCCTGCTTCTCCGATACGATGACCCGGGACGCGGTCATGTGGTGTTTGAACAAGCCAACGCGCCCGAGCCGACGGTCCGCACCCCGCTATCCATGCGTTGGGGCGACCTGCCGGGGCGTCTCGCCTTCGATATCCGACCCGACGTAGCCGCCCCGGCTGGTTGGTATCGCTTCACGTCGCCACCCGGTTTCCGGGGCATGACCGCGACGGTTCGCGGGCGCGCCCAAGCCTGGAGCAATGGCGCGACCATGCAGCAAACTGCGGCACGTGTCCTGCCCGATGGCACACGAGAATTCGTCTTCGCGGCGGCAGAGCCTGCGAGCGGTCCAGTCAGCGTGGCGTTGCGCGTCGAGCAGGACCGGGGAGAGTACGGCGGTGCCGCCTTCCCCGAACCGATTCTCCTGGACTGCGGGGCCGGACAGACAGCCCTCGGCGATTGGGCGAAGAACGGTGCCCTCGCCTGCTACTCCGGCAGCGCGTGGTACCGCCGGGACGTGACGCTGGATGCCGAGCAGGCGGCGGGACCAATCACCCTCGACCTCGGCCAGGTGGCCGCCACAGCGGAGGTCCGGGTCAACGGCCAGCCCGCCGGGATCCGGGTGGCACCTCCGTGGCGCGTGGAGCTGACCGGGTTGGTCCGCCCCGGCGTGAACCGGGTGGAGGTCCTGGTCTGCAACACTCTCGCCAATCACTACCGGACGATTCCCACCCGCTACCGCGGTTCACCGGTGTCCGGCCTGCTTGGGCCGGTGGTGCTTCACTTCCCGCGCCCGGCCGTCCTCACTGTCCAGTAACTCTCCTTGCTCACGGCCCGAAGACGACCATGGCGTGAATCTCCAGACGGGGCACAATCACGTGGCTCCAACCCTCGCTGCGGCGGATCGCCAGACTCTGGCCGGCGGGGAGAAGACGGGCCTGCGCGAAGTCGCCCGGCACCCCGATCGCGATGTCGAGGATGGGCAGGACCTCATCGCGGAAAGCGCCGAAGCTCTCGGGGTTAGGAGCGGCGGTACGTCCGAAGGAGGAGTTGTCGTTGACCAGGTGCACGACCTGCGCCTCCCCTTTCTGGAAGCAAACGGTCTGCACTGCCAGGGGGGCATTTGTCCGCAGGGGGGCAGGCTTCGCTGCGCTCCAGCGCGTGGCCCGCTCGAGCAAGCGACGCGTGACCGGGTGGTTGTAGGCGTAGTACCCCTGCCCAACGTCGATGGGGAAGTAGGCGGTGCGTCCGACCCCGGCGGAGCGGGTGTGCAGGATGCTGTATCCCTTCCCCGCCCCGATCAGAGGGATGGAGGCGACATCGACCACGGCCGTCGTCCTCAGGACCTCGGCGGCGCGCCCGCCCCGGCTGTTGAAGAAGCAGATCGAGGGCTTCCGCTCGCGCGACCCCTGGGCGGGGTCGCCACCGTTCATGATCTCGGGAATGTTGGTGATCTCGTGGGTCTGGTCCTGGGTGGAAAGGTACCAGTCCGCGCTGCGCTTCACGGTCCCCTGGGTAACGCCGAGCAGGCCGCTGAGAGCGGGCGAACTGCGGCGTGTGCCATTCTCGTCGTATAGGCCGGCCTCAAAGGCCGCGACCAATCCCCCGCCGCCTTGCACGTAGGCGGACAGGCTGGCTGCTTGGACGTCGCTCAGACACGTACTGTTGGGCAGGAAGACGGTGGCGTGGCGTCGGAGAGCTGCCGCATCGGCGAGGTCGTCGTCGCTGATAATGGCAACCGGCAGGTGGGTTTCAAGAAGCGCTTGAAAGACCCCGAAGACACTCCGTAGGTAGGCGTTGCGCGCCTCCGGGCCGATGGCGTTTGCCTGCCAGTTGAGCGTGTTCTCGCTGAAGTGGAGAGCCACGTAGGGCACCAGAGTCGCCCCCGACATGGCCGATTCGCAAGGCCGGATGTGGCCCCAGACCTTGCCCATGTGGTCCCAGTTGCCGCCAGTGACCACGGCCGGGGCAATGCCATTGGCGAAAATGGAGTAGGAGAACGCCTCGTGGTTCACTTGCGTGTAGAAACCGTTCGGGTGCCACATCTGGCCATACCCCGGCGCGGTTCGGCAATGGAGAAAGAGACTCTGCCAGGCGCTCTGAGCAGGCCAAGGGAGGGGACGTTCGCCGAAGATGCTGTGGGAGACCTCCCACCCCATCTCCTCGAGCAAGCCATCGGCGCACCTGCCCGCTCGGCTGCTGAGGTATTCCCTGCCTTTGAAGATCCAGCCCGTGGTCTGGTTCCAGATACAGGCGATCTCGGGGTTCACGGCATGCAAGGCCTCGGTGACATCTAGCATGACCTCTTCACGGGTCCACGTCTGGAAATCGACCCAGCGCTGCCACGTGAGATTGCGGGGATCGGCCTGCCGGGGCGGTTCGACACCAAATCTGTCGGCGAAGGCACGCACCGTGAACGGGGAGTAGTCCCCGCCCTGAGGTCCCGTGAAGAGCATATCGACCATGATGCCATCGATGCCGTACTGTCGGGCGACGTCCACCCAGCGGTCGATATAGGCCGCGCGGTAGGGGGAGTACCAGGAACCGAACCCGTGGCGATACACCTTGCCAGCGGCGTCCTGCTGCCGCCATTCGGGATGATCGACGAGAATGGGATCGAGGGTGCGGTGGGCACCACCGTACATCACAACCTGGAGGCCTTCGGCATGGCCCGCGTCGGTGAACTCCCGCACCCACGAATGGTCGTTCTTGCGGTACCCCTCCGGGTAGGCGAAGTCAGGATCGTCGATCTTCCGGAACGGGAAGGCCTTCAGCTTGCCGTCGAGTGTACCAGCCGGCATCTCGCCCACCCCGACAAGGCAGTTGCCGCCGGCAGCGCGGACCATGCGAGCCCAGGACTGGGGAGTGTTGCTGCGGTCCCACTCGCAATGAGCGTAGGCCGGACGCAACGCATTCTGACCAAGCCACGCTGGGTGCTGGGTGATCTGCCGGTCATGGATGAGTTCGGGCAGGAGTTGTCCCTTGGGCGCTTGCTTCTCCCGCAGCATCCGGGCCAGCAAATCGTCGGTCGGCACGTATGCCGCGTCCGGGGTCAGGAAGAAGCAGTCCGGCCGTTGTGCGCCTTGACCGAGGAGGAACGTGTTTTCCCCTGCCTGGAGGGCCAGCCTGCCCAGAGACCGCCACTGGTAGGCACCGGGTGCAGCCAGTTCCTTCAGGGTGGTGGTCGCCTTGACTGCGACGGCCTGCAGATCGACCGCAGAATGGGCATTGGCACCGAGTTGGATGGTGATGTCATCGGGGACAGCGCAACGGAGCCAGACGGAGTAGTCGTTCTCCTTCGGCACCGTCAGCACGTAGGAGAGAGCGCCGGGCCTCCACATGCCGGCCAAAGCCTCTCGGCCACTGGCCAAGGGCTCCGCCATCCGCGTGCCGAACCCGCGGTCGCCATACCAGGGGCGGCCATCGTAGTCCTCCGCCTCGAAGAAGATGCCTCCCGCGACACTCGTCGCGGGAACGGCCCACGCCGCCAGGGAGCCCAAAACAGAACTCACCAACATGCCGCGCATGACCAAACGCCACTGTACCCAGGTGGGGAATCTCATCGGGCAGGGGCTCCTTGCCAAAGGGATTGAGGAGGGGAGAGGCAAATCCTGCGGTCCAGAACAGCAATGTACACCGTGGGCTCGGTTCGGGCAGCGCTTCCCAAGATGCCGGCTGGAAGCCGGCGCTCCCGGCACCGCCCCCAGCGTTGCGGTACACCTATCACCGCATTACCGTGGGGTTGTCTAGCATCAACTTGCGCGAATCAGCGGACGGAGACACGAATAGTGAAACCAGAGACAGAACCCGCGACGAAACGAGTTTCACAACTGGTGACCATGGGCGTCGATGGGGGGGATCGACAGCTTGTGTACGAGACGCCGGAACACATCGAGGCCCCCAACTGGTCGCCCGACGGCTCGTGGCTGGTCTTCAACTCCAGGGGCGCGCTGTGGCGTATTCCTGCGGACGGCAGTGCCGCGCCCGAGCAGATCCCGACCGGCGACGTGACCGGCGTGAACAACGACCATGTCCTCTCCCCCGATGGGCAAACCATCTACTTCAGCGCAAATGGCCACCTGTACGCCCTGCCCTTCGCGGGGGGAGAACCCCGCCGGGTCTCCAACGACCATCCCGTCGAGAGACAGTTCAAGTACTACCTCCATGGCGTATCCCCCGACAACGCGACGCTTGCCTACGCTGGTGTGGAAGCGATCGGCGACAGCCCATGGGGACGCATCGGCCTCTTCACAATCCCCGTTGCCGGTGGCCCGGACACTCGTCTGACGGACTACCCCGCGCCGGACGACGGCCCGGAGTACTCGCCGGATGGGCTGCACATCTACTTCAACTCGGAGCGCAACGCCACGGTTCCAGGCCATGCCCAATGCTACCGGATGGCAACCGACGGCAGCCATGTCGAGCAGCTTACCCACGACAAACGGGTCAACTGGTTCCCGCACATCTCGCCCCATGGGCGTTGGGTTATCTACATCAGTTTCCCTCCCGGCACGCTGAAGCACCCAGCCAACAAGGACGTGATCCTGCGACGCATGCGCCCGGATGGCAGCGAACAAGCAGACATCATGGGTTTCAACGGCGGGCAGGGCACGATCAACGTCAACAGCTGGGCACCCGACAGCAAACGCTTTGCCTTCGTCATGTACCCCGAATCGCTACGGGTCTACTGAAGCAGATAGGAGCTGACAGCAGCGGACGGCGTGAAGACCAGTTTCCCAGCCAGGGCGCTGGGCTTTGGCTGACCCATTGCGGCTGCATCTGAGCCAGCTCGGGGC
>JABGQJ010000356.1 GCA_018648945.1 Victivallales bacterium | reverse complement strand
AGCTGCAGTTCGACCCGAGTTGCCGGTATGTCCTCGGTATGGAGGTGGACTTCAACAGTCGGTCACCTCGCCCCGACGATGTCATCAAGGTGGGAATGGTGGATCTTCAGGACAACGATGCCTGGATCGAGCTGGGCAGCACCCGCGCCTGGTGCTGGCAGCAAGGCTGCATGCTGCAATGGCGACCCGGATCGCAAAGCGAAGTGCTCTGGAATGACCGGCAGGATGGCCGTTTTGTCTGTCACATCCTGGATGTGAACACGCGGAAGAAACGGACCATTCCCCATCCCATCTACACCGTCTCCCCCGACGGCAAGACCGGCTTTGCCCCCGACTTCCGGCGCGTGCAGGACATGCGCCCTGGCTATGGCTACTGCGGTCTGCCCGATCCCAATCGCGATGTCCTGGCACCAAAGGACTCGGGCATCGCCCGCATCGATCTCGAAACGGGCGAGAGCACCCTCATCGTCTCCCTTGCCGGCGTGGCGGCAATCCCGCATGAACACGGCGACATCAGCCAGATGAAGCATTACTTCAACCATCTGCTGGTCAATACCGACGGGACGCGGCTGGAGTTCCTGAACCGTTGGCGGGGACCGGACCGGCGTGGCTTCGGCACCCGCATGCTCACCTGTAACGCCGATGGCAGCGACCTCCATGTCCTTGATCCACATGGCCGAACATCCCACTTCATCTGGCGCGACCCAGCCCACATCCTTGCCTGGAGTTGGCATCCCGACCTCGGCAACGGCTTCATCCTCTACCAGGACAAGACCCGGGAGGTGGAGGTCGTCGGCAAGGACGTGATGACCCAGAACGGGCACAACACCTATCTGCCCAACCCCGACTGGATCCTCAACGACACCTACCCAGACAACCGGGGGCGCCAACACCCCTACCTGTACCATCTCCCCACCGGGAAGCGATTCTGGCTCGGTCATTTCCGCAATGACCGAGGGCATGGCGGCGAATGGCGCTGTGACACCCACCCCCGATTCAGCCCCGACGGGAAGTCAGTCGTCATCGACTCCGCCCACGACGGGAAGGGGCGCCAGCTCTACCTCATCGACATCTCGAAGATCGTCGACAGCGCCCGGTAACGGTGGCCGTCCCGCATCGGCGCGGCGTCTACAGCACCTGCTGGTCCGAGTTGGGCGATCCGGCGCGCGAATTGGCGGAGGGCTAGCTTCGTCGCATGACGGGGACGAGAATCCGCACGGGAGTCCTCCCCTCGTGGCACCCCGGCGCGAACTCCTCGAAACAGGCCTTGCCATCGTCAGTGAGGTAATCTGAGGCTGGAAGCCAGTCGCCGTAGATGGCGTGCCAGGTAGCTCCAATATCTGCCATGGCGCACTCGAACACGGCGTACGTCGCTGCCGGCAGGTCGCGCACGACCAAGCCCGGCGGCACATCGATCCCATCTTGGGCAGGCTGTCCCGCCAGGAACTCCACCAGGCCGTCATCTCCCCCAGAGACGTACGCTCCCATGCAGGTCTCACCCCGGCTCCGGGCCTGAATCTCAGGCAGATGCGGCGCATACTCATCCTGCCATAGTTTGACCCAGTTGGTCGTCTGGGGGTCGAGGCGGCGCTGGATCCCCAGCAATCGAAGCGCCGGACGCTCTTCAAATCTAGCTGGCTGCATGGTTAGCTCCTGTGTCTCGGGTTCGAGCGACCGGAGTCAGTCGCGGCGCTATTGCGGCGGCGTCTAGACTTCCTGATTGGGCATGAACAGCTTGTATTTCGCCACCTTCTGTATTCGGACAGAGAGGGATTCCAATAGTTCGAGAATCTCGCCATGACGAAGGCAATCCGGAGGTTCCACCAGACTATGCAGGGCAGAGAGAAGTTCGAGGGGGGCGACACCATTCAGTTGCCCGAAGAGCTCTAGAATGCACAGGCGCAGGTACTCGGACAACGTCGAGAACGACTCGGTCTCCGAGAACCTGACCGGCGGCTGTTGCAGCGGCACCCACTGCCCGGAGGAGTGCTTGAATCGGGCCTTGGGCCAGGGACATGGCGAGGCGGCGCGCTTGGCACCCGAGAACCGGATTCCTTCCCGGACGAGAACGTATTCAACCGCACTTGGTGGAAGCCGATGGTGGAACCTGACGATGTTCTCGTTCTCCGCCTCGAAGTCAGCTCCCTCGACCAGTTGCTCGCGATCCAATACCAGGCACACGACAGCGCCCTCGGTTCCAAACCGTTCTGACCGCATCCTGCAGAACGAATGGGGGATACTCGGGTGCCGAGCGGTCCAGAGGCCCTTCTTGTGAAAGAGCCCATGTTCAGCGATGCTGTCGGCGCGTTCCCGACTTGTCCCATGCCAGAGCACGAGCGCCGACCGGCCAAGCTCTGCGTATGACTCGCTGGCCACGATGCCGTGTCGCGTCGCCCATGCGTTCAAATCTGGCGGGGCCCCCGGCATGTCCATGCGTATCCCATACGCCAGGCAGGCCAGAGTGCAGTCCCATGCAGACCGACCAGGCGGAAGAAACCCCAAGTCGGGGTAGTCCCGTGCTAGACCACTCTTGTTCCGTTTCCAAGGCACACGATCTCTCCGGCCAAACATGCTGGTCTGGCACACGAAGCACGAGCGCTGCCAGCATCAGACTGGTGGGGGTTTGGGTGTCTCCGCCGACCCTCGACATGGATACGGTACCCCTTGGACCGGCCCCGCGCCAGGACCTCCCGTTCGTGCTTTGTCCCATCGCCCATTTCCTCTACCGAACTGGCGGCGGACAAGGGAGGGGGAACCACTTCTGTCCGGTGGAGCGCTGGCTTTCCCACGCGGCGTTCACAAACACAATTCCCCGCAGTCCGTCGACTGCGCTCGGGAAGTCGTACGCGGCCCTGGTGGTCGGTTCCATGGCGCTCTCTCGCACGGCTCTGGCTAACTCCCAGTAGATGTTGGCAAAGGCTTCGACGAATCCCTCGGGGTGTCCTGCCGGAATCCTGGTGGTGCCCAGGGCCGCCGCGCTGAGATAGGCGTTGCCGGAGCCTGTCCGGATCACTTCCCGGGGACGATCAGGCCACTTTGCGATGAGGGTGTTTGGCTCTTCCTGATGCCATTCCAGGCCGCCTTTGCTCCCGTATATCCTGAATGCGAGAGAGTTCTCATCATTGATCGAGACCTGGCTGGCATAGAGGATTCCGCGGGCGCCATTGCTGAGGTGGAGCAGGATATTGGCATCGTCCTCAAGAGGCTTGTAGTCGACGAACACGCTCAGGTCGGCACACAGCTCCGTGACCTGGAGGCCGGTCACATATTCGGCCAAATGGAACGCATGGGTCCCGATGTCTCCCAGGCAGCAACTGCCGCCGGCGAGCTCGGGATCGAGTTTCCACGACTGGTGCTTGACGCCCGCTGACGCGAAATCCCCTGCGAGCCAGCCTTGCGGGTACTCGACAAGGACCTTCCGGATATCCCCGATCGACCCGTTCCGGATTCGCTCACGGGCTTCCTTGACCATGGGGTAGCCGCTGTAGTTGTGCATCAAGCAGAAGTGCTTCCCTGTCTCGGCAACCGTATGGACCAATTGCTCGGCCGATGCCAGGTTAGTGGTCATCGGCTTCTCGCACAGCACATGAAACCCCGCGAGCAGGGCGGCGGTCGCGATCTCCGCATGGAGATGGTTGGGCGTAACGATGGAGAGGAAGTCCATGCCATCGTCACGCCCCTTCTCCCGCAACAGCATCTCCTGGTACGACCCATAGACCCTCTCTGGTGGCAGGTAGAGCGCGGCGCCGGCCTCACGAGATCTCTCGGGCGACGAACTGAAGGCGCCGCAAACCAGCTCAATCTCGCCATCAAGCCCGGCGGCCATTCGGTGGACCTGCCCGATGAAGCCGCCAGCGCCGCCGACGAGCCCCATTCTCACCTTGCGAGGATATGACATCTGTCTGCACTCCTTGTCTGTGAATGCTCCGGGGGGTTCGCTCACCTGCGGGTGACTGCGCGAAGGTGCCGCACCCCCGCTACTTCTCGCCAGCGCCGATCTTCAGTGACCCAGCGGCCCGGAAGGAGCGGAACTCGTAGGGGGCCAACGGTAGGTGCCACGCCCCCGCCGGAACGACCTTGCCATCGAGGAGATCCGCCGCAGGCAGCGAAAGCGTCAACGATGCCGTCGCGGGTCGTGCCGCCGTATTGACCACGTAGAACCACGTCTTGCCGTCCAGGGCTAACTGGCGGACCTTGAGGGTGTCCGTCCCTGCCTGTACATCCTGGAAACGTTGGGCGGGCAAGGCGCGGAAGGCCTTGGCAAAAGGCACCAGGTGCGGCTCCATGCCATGCGTGCCGACCAGGAAACCACCTTTGGTGATGCCCAGCAAGTCGTTGAAGCGCAGGGGGGCCACATAGTGCCGCATGGCATGGTACCCCGCAGGATTCAGGGTGCTCACCCGCCACCCCTGTTCGTGGAACCACTGGCCAATCTTGCCCTTCCCTGGGCCGTCCCAGCCCTTGCCGCGTTGCCTCCCCATGGCGGATTCCCAGTAGCGGTCGTGCATGTGCAACCAAGGCGCGGGCGCCTCGCGCAGAAGACTGTAGGTCCCGGGCAGGAGATCGAAGGTGCGGAGATGCTCGAAGTTGCGGGCCTCCGTCTTGCGCCCTTGGCGCCAGCGGTAGTCCGCCGGATAGGTGGTCTGTACGCACGTGATACTGGGGTCCTGCACTAGGTGCTTCGGGTCCAAGCCGGCACCGCGATAGACCTGTTCGGCAAAATCCTCGGCCCGGAAGATGTCACTCTTGGTGTCGGCCATAGGAGTGAAATTGCACAGGTTCAGCCGCAGGTCAGGCCGGGCCGCCCGCAGTCGGGCCGCGATGCGCAGGTAGAACTGGGCCACCGCCCGGCAACGCCAGTCGATCCATTGCTCTCTCGCGTTCGCCATCAGCCACTCGTAGTAGGCCCTGCCGCGCATCGGATCATCCCGCGGTACAGGCACCGCCACACCGGTATCGCGCGTAAAGGCGTCGATGACGTAGTCGTTGTAGCCGGCCTCCAGATTGCCGAACCAGGCCAGGCAGTGCTTGGTGAGATGCAGGTTGATGCCCTTGAAGGACGGATGCGGCGCGCCGATCGCCAGGAAATGGTCGACGTTGGCCAGAATGTTCGCCTGGACTCCCGGGTGCAGGATGTTGAAATTGGGCGAGGTGCCGTGCCAGCCGCCGGGATTGGGCTTCCCCGTGTTCCAGATCGAGATCGGCGTGTCGTGCAGCTCGCCGCCGTCGATCCGTCCCTGGTTGATCACCACGTCCGGGAAGTAGATGTTGTGCTGATTGAACGAGGCCATGAAACCCAGGCCATCCCGGTCGAACTGGGTGAGGACGGCCTGCAGGAAGTCCTCCGGATGATTGCGGGGATTGTACTTGTCACCGATACGGCCCTGATACCACACCAGCGGATAGGTCAGCAGGTTCTGCCCGCTGTATTTCATGTAGGCGGCCAGGCGGTCGAGCATGGTCTCCAACCCTGGCATTGCGCTCGCATAGCAGCCAAAGTCGTAGAGCAGTGCCGGATCTTCGTAGTAGACGCCAATATCGCGCCGGGGAACGCTGCCCGTTGACGCCGTCACCTCGCCCTGAGGCGGCAGCCCGTCGACGATTCTGCTCACGCGAATCTCCGCCACCGCCGCCGGGGCGCCCTCGCGCGCCGTAGTGAAGATCAGCGCGGCATCCGTGGATCGGGCATAGTACACGCATTTCTGCGTCAGCATCTGGCCGCTGTTGGCGTACTCGTCGCCCGTGATGTAGCCCGTCTGCAGTTCGTATTCGCTGCTCTGGATACGGGCGCTGTGGGCCAGGATGTCCACCGTCCGGACCTTGTCGTCCGGACAGTCCCACTCCAGCAGATACACGCCCTGGGCATCTGGCAGGTCCAGCCGGACCACAAACCGGTTGCCTGCAGCGTCGCCGGCCTCCAAGTAGCCGCGTCCGTCCAGTTTGCCCAGTCGCACCGGTCCGAGGTGCAGGAACTGTTCAGCCGTCATCGCCAGATTCGGCCGGATCGTGGCCAATGGTACCGTCCGCAGCTGCGCCCCCGGTGAGGTCTCCGGGTTCCGTGCGTCGAAAATCCAGAAGGACGCGGATTCCTCCTGCAGGGCGCTAGCCTTGCACTTGCTCTCCGTGACCCTGATCTCGTAGCGACCGGGCAGCAGTGCCTTCAGACTGAGCGTCTGCGCGATGGGCTTGTCTACGGCTGACGGCACCGCAATCGCCTTCTCGCTCGCCGCCACGACCCGGCCGTCTGCGGCCAGGACCTCCCAGGTGAACCGCATGGGATTCGGTTGCCGGGGCGTAATGGTGAACTGCATCGTGCGGTCATTCGCCCCCCCCTTCGCCGTGAAATACCGGTCGGACGGCGCAACATCGAAGTAACGGATCTCCCGGGCAACCGCCAGCACCTGTTCGGAAGAGAGCGGTGCGGAATAGACCCGTACGTCGTCGATCAGCCCCTCGCATTGCTGGCCGCCTCTCAAGTTGCCGATGAAGAACGTCTTGAGTTGGGAATCCCGGAAGATGATCTGCTTGTCAGCATGGGTGCTCAGAGGCGAATACTTGTCTCCGCCCGGCATGGCCGTGGCCGCCTGGCCGTTGTAGTAGACCCGCGCACCGTCCTCATCCCAGGTCATGGCAATGTGTTGCCAGCGGCTGGGCTCGACGCTGCGAACGCGCTGGTAGCTGTCGCGCAGGTCGCTGGTATCGGCGCGGATCACGTCGTCATGGCACCACAGGAAAGCCGAACCGGATCCCAGACGACTTCCCTTTGGGCGCTCCATGGCGAACAGATGATGAAAGCCCTTCGCGTCCGCGGGCCGCGTCCACGACGGCCGGAACCACAAGGAAATCGTGCCGCATTCCGGCACCAGATTGCCGGGCAGGGCATACTGCAGGAGGGTTCCGGCAGCCAACGTGCTCTTCAGGGCCTGCCCCTTGACGCCCGGACCGAATGCCAGGCCGCGACTCGCCAAAGGCTCGGGATTTCCCTGGGCTGTTGCCGTTGCCGTACCGTCGAACCCCGCCTGGAACAGCAACTGCGGGACCCGGGCCGCGGCGACCGCCGGGTCCTTCCTCCGGATGGCTATTGGCGCGAGGTCCGCCGCATAGATCCTGAACTCGCCGCGACCGATGTAATCCAGCCGCATATGCAGATACTTGAGTCTCGGTGCCAGTGAGTAGTAGTGGGTGATCTCCTGCCGTTTGCCCGTCAGCCGCTGGTTCGTTGAGTTGTAGTAGTGCTTCCCCGCCAGCGTCGTACCCTCGAAATACAAGGTCGCGACCGCGCCTTTGGGGCCCTGCACGGTGGCCCGCAACGCATAGCAGGCTTCAGGAAACTCAGTTTGGCTGATAGTCACGATCCGCGTAGTGGTCTTGCGCAACGCCGGGGGCGCGTCGCTGGTATCCACCACGATTGCGTCGTCTTCAACCGATAGCCTGACCCCCGACATGGCCGCCGCCGGTTCCGTGCTGATGGAGTAGACGGTTCGCCCGTCCGCCCGCAGGTGGCGCGGGAAGTCGTCGCCAACCGGCCCCACCAAGGTCCCGATATCCGGCAACAGAGAGGCTGCCGACGCAAGACCGCCCAGGAGGCAGACGAAACCAACAATGAAAGTCCGCATTATGTTCTCCCACAAAGACTAGAATCAAAGCCGACAGCACTCCGTGCCACGTGTCACGACATCCGCACGGCACGGTTGACCGTAGTCCAGGAACCGCGCCACGGCAAGGCACCCTCTACGCAACGGGCAATGCCTCAGTCACGGGTGCGGGCCGGAAACGGGGCCAGCCCCGCACCCCGCCGGGGAGACTCGTCTCCC
>JABGQJ010000355.1 GCA_018648945.1 Victivallales bacterium | reverse complement strand
CTGCCATTTCCTCAGGATGGCGTCGTTCTGCGGTGCATTCGCATAGTCGAGTTGGAGCTGTGCCCGCTGTCTCAGGATCTCGCGGTCTCGTGCCGAAATGGCTTCCATGTCTGATCATCTCCCAGTCAGGGCTTGTTGGTGGCAATGGGGCCACAGAGGCGTCCGGGACCGGGGCGGGTGTGGGGTGCCGTGCCGCTCCCGCAGCATGTCCCGCTTACGGTAGTTCCTTGACCAGCGAAGCCCAGAGGTCATAGCGCGTTTTGAGGGGGCCACTGGCCGTGCTGCCGTCATGGCTTGGTATGGGGTTCACCGTGAGGGGGAGCTTCAGCAGCTTGCCATCCGCCGCGTGGAAGGACTGGCCCAAGTCGTCCGAGTACGCGTAGACCGGCCCGCTGGTCATGCGTCCGTCTACGCCCACGCCCAGAATTGCCATCCGCACATGCATTCTGCCGGTTCTGTCGAACGACAGCGCTCTGCCTCCCCAGCCACGGTTGAAGTTGTACGCCCCGGGCTGCCAGGCGCCGACCACGCCGTCACCAGGACCGTAATAGGGCATGGTGTCACCGAGGGCGGCAGACCACTTGGGGTTCTCCTTCTCGGCATCACGTAGCATGGCCGCCGCGCTGCCACGGATCTCGATCCAGCGCTTCTCATCGGCATCATAGCGCACGAGAGCCCAGCTCCACATTCGCCCTCTGCCGTAGACGAAGAGCCTGCCCTTGGGATCGCGGGCGAAGTTCATGTAGTTCATCCAGCCAACCACACTGCGGGGGTTGTTCTTCTGGCCCATGAATTCGAAGGAGTCGATGCTGCCGGGCGTCTTGGAGACCCAATACATGACCTGAGGCCTGCTGTCCCCTTCCGCCACGCCGAGCTTCTCCCAGCTTCCGGGCACGTAATTGGCCTGCCTCGGCTGGTTGTGCTGTCCGCCAAGCAGGTGGATATAGCCATCCCGGTCGAAGGCCACCGCCCAGCCATCCATCTTCGCGTCGCGCGCATCGTAGATGAACCAATCGCCCATCAACACACGCTGCTCCATGGTGCCGTCGGGCCCGATTCTCACGATCCTGACCCGGGACCATTTCCCCTCGGGATCGGGTTTCTGGTCGGCAAGAGACTTCAACTGTTTCTCGTACAGGTCCAGCACCTCTCGGTAGGGAACCCGTTCGACGACCGTCAGGTAGGACGAGCCCTTGTGGGTATCGATCTGGTTGTAGGCGTTGTAGTGGGCGTCGGCAAAGGGAATGCCCTTGCTGATGTACCGGTCGAAATACTCCTGTCGCAGGGGGAGGACGGCGCCGATCTCATCGAGTTGCCCCGCTCGTTCGGCCGATCCCCAGCCGACCAGTTTGGGTAGTGTGGGAAGTTTGCCGAAGTGCTCTCTGATCTTCGCCAGCGCCTCCATCTCCTTGCCCGACCGGACCAGCGGCGCGATGTCCTTCAGGTAGTCCTTGGTAAGGTCAAGGGTCGCGAAGTAGGGCTTCGCCAGAGCGTCGGCGAGGGCCGTTTTCGTCTTCTCGCTCATCGGGTCAATCGCCAGCAGGGCCTTGATGAGAGCATTGCGGAAGAACTCCTCGACGCGAGGGAGATGCGCGCCGTTCGCACGGTCGATCTTCGCCAGCTCGCCGGCGAGTGCAGGCACCGCCTCCTTTGCCTTCTCTCCCATGCCCGCCATTTTCAGCGCAGCTTCGGCGCGGAGGTTGCGATCCAGCGACGTGCTTCTGACGAGTTTGGCCAACTCAGTCAGGCCCTTGGGCAGATTCAGCCCCCCAGCGTCGGCAATGGCGACCCCGCCGGGTTTGCCTGCGGGCTTCGTACCCGCAAGCGTCCGAATCTCCTTCTGGCTCAGCGTCCGGTCGAAGATCACCATGTCTTTGAGCGAACCTGCCATGGAGAGCGTGCCGCCGAGATTGAACGTCCCCCAGCGTCCGCCACCGATCACGAAGGGAGTCTTGGCTGGGGTGTAGGGCACGTTCGTGGCCGTATGGACCAGCTTGCCGGCGATGTACAGCTTGGCTTCGCCCGACTGGGCGTAGGTGTAGATGACATGCTGCCACTTCCCGGATCGGAGACAGGCGCTGGGCTCTACCTTCCCCAGCATGCCGGGCGAGGCCTTGTGTGCCTCCTTCCCCCGCTTGTCCGTGCCAGGGACGTAGGCCTCCTTGCCGCTGGCGATCTCGATGGCCGACAGGCCGCTCTTGCCGGGCAGGCCAAATCGCAGCATGGCACCGCCGGGCTCGAGGCGGCCGCCCCAGCAGCATCCCCATTTGAGTTTGCCGCCGCCTTGCAGCTTGAGCGGTTGCCCTATGATCAGGGCACCAAACTGGAACTCCTTGTCTCCGCCCGTTGGCTTCCGTTTGTGCAGAGTGCTGAACACCCAGCCACCCATCGAGAAACTGCGGCTGCGGTAGGATTCGCGACAGGGGACCTGAATCCACTGGTACACGTCGTTCTCGAAGACCAGCGAATCGTCCTGCCAAGGCACGGCGTAGACCGTACCGTGATTGGCGTTCCCTGAGCGATCGTGCAGGACCTTGCCCTGCCCCTCGTCGGCGGGCCAGTAACCGACCGGTTTCAGCGCCAGGACGGCCTTGTGGTGGGTGGGCACACCTTCCCCGGCACCGGGCGCCTGGGCGGCGACACCAATCGCTGCGAACAGAGCGAAGCAGGAGATCGCGTGGCCCCTCAGGAACCATCGTATGCATGGCAGGGCGGTTCGTCTACGGCTACTCATTGGTCTGGCACTCATGTTGGTTCTCTTTGCCCTCAGAGGGCTTTTTCCCTCGCAGTGTTACCGGTCTGCCTCCACGAAGCATCTGAGCAACTCGGGATTGCGGTCGCGGGTGACGTCGAAGCGCTGTGGGTTGTTCTGGTCCATCGACCGATCTGACTGGTAGCACCACCAGTAGGAGAGACCAGCGCGTCAGCGAGGCATTGCGCAGGGATTCGACGCGGGCGCTCACGGCCGTTGGCATGCCCTGTTCTCTGCGCGTTTCCGTCACCGTATCAACTCCCCTCTGGCCGGATCGCCCTCGACGTCCAGCAGTTGGATATGCAGCGGTGTGGCGAACTTCTCATTGTCGAAGACCTGCCATACGACCTGCTTGTCCGGGGTGATCTCGACGATCTGCGCCTGCTTGCCCAACTGACCGTGGCCGCCCCAGTTGCAGAGGATGGTATTGCCGTTGGGCAGACGCTGGAAACCAGCGGCGTCGCGGATCGGGATACCCGGCAGATCGTTCTCGCCGACTTGCCAGACCACCTTGTCATTGGGATCGACTTCGACCAGAGCATGCCCGGTTCCGGTCCCGATGAGCGTGTTGCCGTTCTTCAGACGCGCCGCCATGAAGACAGCTCCCTTCGAGGCGATTCGGCGGATGAGTTCGCCCTCGCCGTTGTATTCGTGGATCGAGGACTCGGCGCGCTCAGCGACAAGGTAGGTCCCCGTATGCGTCTTCCGACACAAGCGAATCGTGCCTTTGGTCTGGAGGGGAATCGACTTCCTGACCGCACCGTCCCGCCCGACTTCGATGATCCTGGAAGGCTTGCCTTGAATCCCCACCATCACGTCGCCGTTGGCAAGCGGCTGGCAGGACAGGATCGCCTCGCCCTTCCCGGCCTTGTAGGTCCAGACCTCCTTCTTGTCCGGCGTAACCTCGACCACGCCGGTTTTGGGGCCGGCGAAGAGGATGCTCCCGCTCGGCAGCGCCCACAGATCGTGGACCTTCTCTCCGGGATAGGTCCACACCACCTCGCCGTTGGCATCCACCTTCATGATCTGCTTCTTGTGGATATCGCAGATGACGAAGGGGTGGCCGGCGACGACCGGACCTCTGGGGCCCTGCTCGGCTGCTGCTGGCGCGGCTCCCGCCAGAAAGACCTTGGTGGAATCCCCGTCCTGACGGATGTTGAATCGGTTGATGCGCGGCGCCGTTCTCAGCCGCGGCTTCACCACCGGCACTGGCCTTGGCCACCTGGTTGCCAGAGTTGGGTCCGGCATCTGGCGGATTTCCTCCTCGCCCAGGTACGGCCCATTGGCGTCCACCCAGCCGATGAGTCGCCGTAGGCTGTGCGCGTCCATCTTCGCCTTGATGTGTCCCTCGTCCATGGCCTTGCTGATCAGCAAGCTGGCAGAGGACATGTGGGTCATGGGCTTGAGCGTCGCCAGTGCGGCCGGATTCCGCCCGCCGAAGCCCTCGACGAGGAGACACCCTGAAAGGGGAACCGGCAGGCCGTGCTTGTTCGTCAGCTTCTCGTCGACCTTTCGGAACCACGTGGCCCCGCCGCCCATCAGCGTGATGTATGGTTCGTTGAAGTGCTGAACGGATTGGCCTGAACGGGCCGCCACGGTGGTGGCTTTGCGCCAGGTCAGGTCCAGTTTCGCACGGGCTTTGCCGTCGCCCTGATGGCACTCGCCACAGTAGGTGTCGAGCACTGGCTGAACGAAACGCTCGTAGCCGATGCTGACCTCGACACCCCACGGAGGCGGTGTCAGTGGCAGCGGCCCGCGGCGCATGGCCATGCCGCCTTTGGCGTTCACCGGAGTCGATCGCCGGCCCTCGTGACAGCCGACGCAGCCGCGGGTCTCGCCCGGCATCACCCCGGTGAAGGAACGCATGGTCTGGATGCAGCGGAAGTCCTGGTCCAGAAGCTGGAAATGCAGCGCCTTCCCCGGCGGTGCCCTGAAACAGAAGGAACCGTCGGACTCCACAGGGGTGGTCCCCAGGATTCGTTTTACCCCGTCGGCCTGGCTGATGGAGATCGAGGGACCCGACGGGCCGAAGGTCTTCTTCCAGGGCGTGTAGGTCTTGGCGTCGATGTGAAGAACTCTCAGATACTTGACCTTGTCCTTGGGCAGTAGCGGCGCACCCTCGAACACACTGGCGCTGTACATCACCCCCTCCTTGAGTGGCGGTTGGTCGGGCCCGAGGGGCGGCCATGCCACCTGGTCGAGGACCGCTGGGGGTCGAGGCCGAGTCCTCAGCGGCACGGCATGCCAGGCATTGTGAGTGCCGGTGTAGATCAACTCACGGTTGCCGGAGAGGTCCATCAGGTAGAGGCCGAACATCTTCGTCTTCGGATGCAGGATCGACACCAGGAAGTCCTCTTCGCTGATGGGATAGGGCGTCTTGTAGGCCCGGTACGAGCTGGGGCGGTAGGCCCCGGACTCGGCTTTCTCCTGCGGCCCGTTGCCCACCTCCGGCCACGGAATCTCCGGAGTCACCTTGGTGATGCCGCGCGGGTAGTTCATGCCCTTGCCTGGGGCGATGATGCCAATCGAGCCCTCGAACCACATGTGGTGCCCGACACCGGTGAACATGATCCGGTCGCTTCCGGGGATCGGGCGCGGCTCCACCAGCATGTCGGGCCAGACGCTCTGATTTCCCCAGAAGGCGGCCACGCCGGTGCCGTCCGGGTTCATCGTCCAGAGCGACTGCGCGCGCTGCTGCTCCTTGTCGGTGTACTCCCAGCGTGTGTAGATCACCCGGCCATCCGGCAGCAGGGCCGGTAGGTAGTCGGGTTCGCCGTTGCGGGAGACCACGTAGATGTTCTTGCCGTCCGCATCGCACCGGGCCAGCACCGGGGAATGGTGCGTGGGGCCGCAGCGCACATACGTGTGCCCCCGGGTGGTCGTGAACATCAGCTTGCCGGTGGGGAGGAAGATAGGGTCCAGATCGTCGTAGTCGCCGAACGTGAGCTGCCGGAACCCCGCGCCATCCACGTTGACTTCGTAAAGATGGAAGGACTTCTCGCCGCTCGGCATCAGGCAGAACACAATCTTCTTTGCGTCGAAGGACAAATCGGGCCGCCAGAGGAAGCCGGCCTTTGCCTCCGGGACCAGCGACCGCACCGGGCTCTCAGGAGTCAGCCCCTCCAGAACCAGCAATCGGCCCTTGCCGCTGCCAGCCCGGTATCCATGCCGGTGACCCGACTCGTGCCGATCCTCGGGATACGGGTTGTCCACCAGCAAGATCCGCGAGAAGTCCACCGCCGGGTTTTTGAACGCGACGGCGCGCTTGACATGGCGGACCGCCAGGTAGAGCCCCGTGACATCGGCCTCGGGCGCTTTGCTCTTTGCATCCAGCTCCGTCAGCTTTGCCAACTCGGCGCTCAGATCGGGCTTCGGCACCCGTCGAAACAACCGAGTCGCCAGCTCACGCGCCCAGCCGACTTCCTGCCGGACGTGCGTCAGGGTCAGTCTGTGACCTACCTGCAGCAACCAGTCTCTTTCGACCGGCGTGCATCGAGCCAACAGCTCGGCCCGCTCCCTCTCGGCCTTGAGGAAGGCCTCCCGAGCCTGTCTGCCCACCTCGATGCGCCGTTGGAGCTCCGTCTCGGCTTCCGCCGCCGAGGCAAACACCTGCAGATTGTCGATCGCACCGTAGAAGCGCGTGCCCGACGTGAAGACCGGCGCGATGCGCAGGCTGACCGGCCCCGAGCCGTCGCCCGTGTAGGAGAAGGCATGGCTGGCGAACACCGTCTTGCCTTCCCATTTGCCGGGCTTGACCGCGTGGCTCGCCAGCACGGTCCCGTCGGCCCGGACCAGCTCCAGCGCCAGTCGATCGTCCGCAGTCGTCGCCTGGCTCAAGGCCTCATACACGGCCGGACTCGTGTCGAATGCCACAAAGTAGATATGGTCTCTGTCGTTGGCCGCGAACCCCTTGTTCAGGGCGAAGACGTTCTGCCCGGCCGCCTTGGCCACCACCATCAGCGCCCAATCCCCCGCTGCGCGCTCCACGAAGTGCGACGGCAGGCCGCCGCCCTGCCGCGTCCAGCCCGGCATCGCCCCGTTGCTTCCCTTGATCGGCAACTCGCTCTGCGCCTGCCGATGTCGGCCCCAGACCTTGATCTCAGCGTCGAAGCTCTCCGTGAACAACGGCGCGGCGGCCGTAGCAGTTGCCAGCAACGCTACACCGAACACCCAAGCTGTTAGGTTGTGCCGCATTCGTTATCGCCCCGAGTGACAGGGATCTATGGTTCGCGACCACTCAACATACCCCAACAGTCCGCACCGGGCACTGGTCCGGCCAGCAGGAATGACTGTGCTTTTTTGCAGAGGCGCAGAATGACGACTCCGGCCTACCTCCCGCGGAAGTGGAGGGGCGGGTGCCTTCATTCGGTTGAGCCGCGACACATGGAACGGGGTCCCCCGCAGCCGACCCGGAGTCACGGGAGTTGGGGAGGCACATCTGCTGTCCTCCTGGGGCGAGCCCCAGCATCCCCGGCCTCGGCCCCCGCTGTCGTGTTACTTGGGTTTGGCAGTGGCGAGCTTCTTTTGCAGGCGACGGTTTGCCTCCACGAAGCATCTGAGCAACTCGGGATTGCGGTCGCGGGTGACGTCGAAGCGCTGTGGGTTGTTCTGGTCCATTGACCGATCTGATTGGTAGCACCACCAGTAGGAGAGCTGCACGTCGGCGTCGATCACGCTGTTGAGCGTCTTCTCGACCCAGGGCTTGGCGGCGTCTACGTCGGCGTAGCTCTCGAAGTAGTCGGGAGTTTCGTCCCAGACCTTCTTCTTCTTGTCTTTGGCGGCAGCGTGCAACCCGAGCTCGCCGATCATGAGCGGCTTCCCGATGCGCTGGGCAATCTTCATCCAGCCTCGGTTGTCGAGGAAGGTCTTACCCCCGGCTCCGTCGGAGATGACGTAGCCCGGCTTGTTGTTCATGTAGGAATGGACGTCGATGACGTCGACTGCCGTGTTCTTGTAGAGCAAGTCGAAGCACTGGGACTGCTCCTCGAAGGTGTCCTTGTCCCAACTGCGGTTTGTGTAGAGGTTCCACTGACTCTCCCGCATGTGTGAGCCGCCGCTGTTGACCAGGCGCAACGGATC
>JABGQJ010000354.1 GCA_018648945.1 Victivallales bacterium | reverse complement strand
ACGCGTCTCCCCGGCGGGGTTCGGGGCAGGCCCCGAGTTGGGTCTGGCTTCCAGCACTGGTTGCGGATGTGGCGAGGCGTCCCATCGGACGAATCGGACGGATCGGTCGAATCGGACCAGTGGGGCCTACGGGGCGCGAGCATTCGCTGCGTCCGCAGCCACCCCGCTCTATCTTCCTTCCCGTGGTCGGAAAGCAATCTCCTGTCTATCGTTCGCCTCCGCAGGCAACAACGAAACCCCGGACGCTCGGGCGTGCACGGCGTGCTCATCGACGAGTCCCGATCGCTCCATCACGCGTAGGCGATCTGCAGGATCAGGGTGATGGGATGGTAGTAGTAGATCGTTTCCGGCGCCGGGATCGCGCCCTGTTGTTTCTTGACGTCAGCCCACCATGAGTACGTGTTGAAGGCTTTTGCCAGGGCATCGCGGTCCGTGTCTTTGAGGAAGCCGAAGCAGGCGGCCTGTTTGAGGGCTGCATCCCAGTCTACGGCCCAGTGACTGGCGGCCCTGAAGGTGGTACTGCGCAGGAGCGCCCCATACGGTGCCTTGCCGATGATCGATTGGAGCTCGGACTCGAGGAGGACGCCATCGGTTGGCTGCGGCAGCACCCGGGCTTTGATGAGTGCGTCGACGGCCTCCTTCCGATCGGCTGCTTTCTTGAGGTCAGTCGGTCCCGAGACGGCCACGAATCCCAGGGGGCCGACCGGCAGAGAAGCAGCGGCGAAGGTCTCGAAATGCAGGAACGTGCCGGCGGCTTTCAGCGAGTCGTGTGTGGCCCCCTTGGCGACCTGTCCCAGGAGTTCGCCGGCGTGGACGGCAATGGGCTCCTTGAGCCCGACCACAGCACCCTTGGCGAGTTTGGCCGTCAGTCCGGCGACGGCATCGGCGATCTTGGACAGTTCCTTGTTCTCCCACTTGGTCGGGATGTAGGCCGGGGCTGTCCCCCCCAGTTTCACCACCTCGGAGTTGGCCGGGGCGCGGTCATCGAGGGTCTTGGCGGCGACGGCATTGCCGGTGACCTCCGCGCGGTCCCCCGGAGCCAGGCCTTCTTTGCAGAGGAGCCGTTTGTCGGTGCCGAAGGTCTTCTGAACCAGTTTCGGGCAGGTGGCCGAGGCCACGACATGGCGTTTGCTCTGGAGGTACAGCTCCCGTCGCCATCGTGTTTTGGCCTGGGCGCCCGCCTTCTCGCCGTCCAAGTGCATGTAGAGGCTGTAGAACTCCTTGTTCTCCCAGGTGCCCTTACCGAGCAGCTTGTGCTTGATCAGCACGAAGTTCCTCGACCCGTGCGGCTGCTCCTCGGCATCTCCGGCGCGGCAGCCGACGATCTCGCCGTCGGCGATGGCGCGGACTTTCGTGCCGGCACCCACGTACAGGTGGATGCCGCCATGGAACAGGCGTGATTTGCCGAGGGGGAACCAGCCTCCCGGGCCGGTCTCGGTATTGAGGAAGAACGGTTGACTGGCCGCAGTTTTGGGGTCGTGACCGGCACCGAGGTCGACGGGAAAAAGGGTGGTGTTGAGCTTGCCCTCATAGAGGGGTTTCTCGGCGTCTTTATCGGTCTTGGCGAACTCATCGGCCTCGCGTTCGAGCCGGCGGACGGTGTCGATGTGGATGCTGAAAGGGGTGGCCGGGGGGCGAGCGGTCTTGCTGACTTCGGCGACACTGACCCGGTTCTCCTCCTGCCAGCGCAACTGGAAGCCGCATTTCGCGATGGCCCGCAGACGGATGGCCTCGCACTCGGGGCAGTGGGTAGCCGCGTCGTCCCATCCGGTCTTTGTGCAGCCTGGGTCGAGGGTGTGGAACTCGATGGCTTTGCCGAAGTGGAAGGTGGAGCGGCGGTGCTGCCAGCGGGTATCGTCGGTGTGGTGGTAGTTATCGATCCAGCAGCGGTAACCGGCGTTGATCCGGATGACCTTCAGTTCGGCGCGGTGGCAGAGGGCGCGCAGGGCCCAGAGCACAGCCTTATCCATGCCCTCGTATTCCTGCCTGTCGTAGAGGTCGAGTTTCTCGGTGCTGATGTCGGTATTGTCGGCGAGTTTGACACCGTCGAGGAGGAACTTCCCGGCAAACCGTTTCATACCGAAGCCTTTACACACCCCGGGTTTGCCGTCATCGGAGTGCTCGGTACAGCGGCAGAAAATGGGGCCGTCGTTCTCTTTGTGGACGCAGGGGCATTTCAGGTGGTGGAGGAGGATGGGGTGGCGGGCGGCTTCGTGGTCGACAGTGCGGAACACGCTGCCATCGACGGTGCCGGTGATAGGGAGGTCGTGGGCCTTCTGGAAGCGCATCACCGCATCGCGCGTCGTGGCATCGAAGGTCCCGGTGACACGCACCGGCTCCATGGGCACGCCGATGCCGTCGTTGTCGCTCCCGGACCCCCACCCGATGAGCTTGATCTGCAGGTCCCAGACATCCTTGCCCGTGAGCGCCGGGGTCTGGAACCGCAGAACGCGTTCTCCGTAGGGATTGGTGGTTGGGCGCGGCATCGTTACTGGTCTCCTGGGGCGCCGGCGTGGAAGAGCGCGCCGGTCTCGGTAAAGCAAGCGATGGTCGTGCCTTCATAGAGGGCGGCGATGTGTGGGCACATGGCCTTCCGGCCTGCCTCGGCGTCGCGCAGCAGTGCCAGACGCCCACCTATGCGCCCTCCATAGAGGGCCCCGGCGGCGTCGGTGAGGGCGACCCACGGGATACCGTCGAGGGCCATTTCCAGGCAGATCTCCGCTGCGGGGGCGGGCGTGCCTTCCCCTTCGGCGTCGAGCCCGGGCCAGCCCGCGAGGACAGTCATACCCTCCGGCACCCGGGGGCCACCGTCGAGGGGGAGGACGACGGTCCGGATGCGGTTATGCTGGCCGGGATCGGCTTCTAGAAGGACGAAAGCCGGGGGCTGACCAGGCCGCATGTCGGGTGCCACAGCCAGCACGCGGTTGCCGGTTGTGCGCACCACCGTCTCTTCCGCCAGGACCTCTCCGGACTCGTCTATTTCCATGCGACGGATGTGTGTCTCGGTCGCGGTCTCACTGATGAGGAGCAGGGAGATGGGGCCCTTCGGGCCGGAGACACAGGCTGCGTGTACGGGCCGAGCGGCCAGAGGTACGGTCCACGGCTTGGCCGGGGCCCCATCTTCCGCAACGGTCACGCCCATGAGTGCCGGACCGCGAGGCCCCTCCCCCGTTGCCAGCACGACGGCATGTCCGCGGTCGGGGAAGCGTTGCAGGAGAAGGGGGTTCGCGACGGGAGACTCGACGGGGACTCCCTGGCGGACGGGGGCGGCGAGATCGTGGCGGAAGATCGTGATGCGTTTGCCGTCCGCCATTGCCACCCAGCCGCCGCCGTTGGTGGTGAGGCCCAGCGGCACGATGCTGGTGGCCAGACTCACGCCGACGGGTACTTTGGCCTGCGGGATGCCGCCCGACTGGACGGTGCTGTGTCCGAGGTTCCCGGACACGCGGACCAGCAGGATCGTGCCGATTTGGGGTGCTGTTGCTGTCCAGGCCAGAACCGATCCCGAGTGTCCCGGTGTGTCGTAGGCCATGGCGGCGCTGCCGATGTGTGCGGGAACGATCTGGAATGGGATCCGCTTGGCGGCGATGGCCCCGCCGTCGACGCCGGCTGTGTGGATGGCCTCGAAGTTGTAGGCTCCCAAAGGGGGTCTTCGGGCGAAGTTCCAGAGGTTCACGAACGTCGTCTCCTGCTCCTTGCCAGCCAGTTGCCGGGTGACAAGAGGCTGATTGACGGGGGGCTCCAGGTCTCCGAACATGGTACTTTCGAGGGCACGGGGGGTAGCGCCATCAGTCAACACGCCGTCAGTGTCGAGGAGCTGAACTCTCGGCGTATCGGAGTTCCCGTCCATGGAGACGACTTCGCAGCCCTGGCGACCTGTGTTGGTCAGGGTAAGGCGGAAAATTGCCGCCTGCTCCGGGACGAGCCTGCTGTCCCACCCCTCACCGGTGTGCGCTTCAAGTGTTAGGTCCCTGGTATCCGGACCGGGTTCTGGCATTAAGTTCATCGTAGTCTCACCCTTGCCTGCTGGGGTTAGGGGCACCTGCTCCTGGGCACTTCCGGTACATCCGGCCGCGAGCCCGAGGCCCGCAAGGAGCACCGGCACCACGTATCTCAGAGACATAGTCCGGGCCTCCGGTGGTTATCAGAACATGTCTGGATGGTTCCAGGCACAAGGTAGGACATCCTCCTGCCACCCCCTGAGCTTCATGATGCATTTGGCACATGGGTCGCCCAGTGCGCCACGGGTTGCCGCGAAGTGGTGGATCGAGGGGTTGTTCCAGGCTGCCGGGTCTCTCAGTACGCCCCAGTCCCAGGGTTTGGGGCGGGGGTTGGTGAGTCTGTGCGGCCAGCCTTTGTCAACGGGCGTCCCGGCGACCGTGGGGCCGCCGGCGGCGGCGGGAGAGACGATGATACCGTTGGTGTGTCCATAGCTCATGCGGCAGTTCTGGCTGGCCTGGTCGTGGTGTTTCCAGCCAAAGTTCCCAGCCGAGAAATGGACCAGGTGGAGGGCGTGTTGCTCCTCGTGCTCGAAGAGTCCGGGAGCGGGTCGGGCCGGATGTGACTCGAAGAACGACTGGCCGCTCCCCAGGCACATCCCCGCAGTGTACACGTTGGTCTGCTGGTAGGGATTGTGGTTGTACCAGACGGGATCCTGCCCGATTTTGGGCCAGCGCACCGCCTTCATCACGGTCATATCCTTGACGTTGGCGATCCTGGGAGTCAGTGCCTGGATGATGCGTCTGAAGACCTTGGTGACGCTGCTGCTCACCCAGTTCTTGTAGCGGGTGGCGGTCCACGGGGCTGCGCCGCCGGTTGGGGATTCGGGGATGTTGGGCACGCCCCCGCCGAGGGCGGCATCAGGTCTTCCCGCGCCCCAGGGGTTTCCGGTTGCCGGGTTGTTAGCGCCCTGCCATGCGGTGATGGCGGCGGTGACTGCGGCGCCGGCGGCGGTGGAGTAGGTGCCAGCGGCCAGTCCGTTGATCGTGTTGCGGGCCACGTTGAGCCGGTCGTTGGGGATCCCCGGGGGCAGGCGGACGCGGTAGTGATCCCAGGGCACGATTTCGTTCTTGACGTCTCCGGACCCGTTCATGGGGATGGTTCCCGCAAGTCCCTCCGCGGCCATGGCGGCGACGTAGGCATCCCGGTACGTTTTCAGGTTCACGCCGATATGGACATCGATTCTGCCGCAGCGTGCCGGGTTGTAGACCGTCCCGCTGTTGGCCGTGTAGTCGCCGCTTTTGGTTCCGTCGGAGCCGTCGAGCGTGAAGGTATTGGCGTCTGCCGCCCTGATCTTGAACGTGCCGTTGGCTGCCACATTGCCCTGAACGCCCTGGATGAGCACCTCGTTGCCATTGGCCAGACCATGGCCGTTGGCAGTGATCTTGATGGGAGCTTCCTTGGTCGCTGCGGTGATGGCGGTGGTAACATCGAAATTGGCGGCGGCTCCCGTGCCGTTGGCGCCGGCGCCGACCCCGTCGGGCTGCCCAAAGTCGTAGGTGCTGTGCAGCGTCACCGTATCGTTATCGACCTTCCTGACCACGAAGGTCCCGTTGAATTGTGCGACGGCGGCACCGGTGCCTTTGGCGGCCTTTACGTCATGGATGCGGATGTTGTCGCCGCTACTCAGTCCATGCCCGGGCGCGGTCATCCGGACGGGGTTCGCCCTGGTCATCCTGAGGATCTTCTTCGGATCCCCGATGACCCATTCGTTGAAGGCCTTGGCGACCATGTTATTGATGTCCTGGAAGTTCATGTTGTACCCGTCGGCCAGGTGTGTTCGTCCGGACATCGGGTTGTCGGCCCGGCTGCCCACCTGGTTGGGGGCGACGTTGTGGAGCCCCACGGCGCCGGGGTCGGGCAGTCTCAGAGACTGCGTGATCCGGTTCAGGCGCCATATGGCAATGTCCCCGGTTTTCGGTTCCATCCAGGGCGTCCGCGTGACCCGGTCAAGGTCACCGAAACTGCGCACGAACGGGTTTCTCTCCAGCCGTGCCTTGATCACATAGCTATCTCCCGCGATGTAGGAGGGCGAGAAGAGGATCCCGGCCAGGCCCTTCTTGTCCCCGGCGCACATGGCCTGGACCTTGACGCGTTCCTGGTCTGCATCGACCGGCACGTCGTCGGGCACGATATTCACGTGCTCTCCGTTTGCATAGGGATAGGCATCCGCACTTCGGCCGATGACGGGTTGACAGTTGCCCGCCGCGGCGAGCGGCCAGTCATCGAGCCAGAGATTGTTCTCTTCCTCTCCCCGTATGCCCCCGTAATGGGTGTGGCAGTTCGTCCCGAGGGGGAAATTGCCCCACTCAGCGTCCTCGTCGGCGTGCCCCGAGGCGATGGCGGAGTCACGGCGGGCGACCCAGAGGATGTCGTTGGCCTTGGTGAGGCCGACCTGGAGCTCGACTTCGTGGTCGTTGAGCTCCTTGAAGTCACACTTCTTCTTGGTGAAGTCGTCGTTGCTGCCGCACACGAGCTTGGCGCGGTTGATGTAGACGGTCAGTTCGTCCTTGGCCTTGGTGGCGGCCCACTTGAAGGCCGGGTCGGTGATGCGGTTGGCATTGGCCGCCGCATTGGTCGCGAAGCGTGTCTGAGGGGTTCCGGCGGGGGCCTGCACGACGAAGCGTGCCAGCCAGTAGCTGACGATGGGGTTGGCGCCGCTTCTCTGCGGGGCCGTATGCGTCCCACGCTTGACCATGAAGGTAGCTTTTCGCCAATACTCGGTGAAGGTGGCGTTTCCTCCCGTGTAGAGCGAGCCCTGGAAGAAGTCGGCGGCCACGGGTTCGATGATGGCCGGTCCCACCGCATCGCGCTCGTGCAGTCCGCCTCCCGCGGCCTCCGCGTTCTTGGCAGTGTCACGACTCTTGAGTCGAAGCTCGAACTCCAGGGGAATGGCGGGCCGGCTGTAGTGATCGGCATCGATGTCGTGCTTGATGCTGCCGGCGCCGCCCCCGATGGCGGCGCTGTTGTCGCTCATGTAATTGGCGGTGAGGCTGTAATGCCACCCGAGTCCGGCGGTGTTGACTTGGCCTTGGTCCAGTGCTTCGCCGGTTCGGTAGTAGCGCGCGGTGGGGATGCGGATGCGGCCGTGCTCGTTGGCCTTGGGCAGGCGTCCGAGCGCTGCGTATTCGCCGGTGGCAGCGCGAGGTTCCACCCCGAGCACCCTGGCCAGCTGGTTGTCCTTGTCGGCCGTTTCCTCGTTCAGATCCTTCTGGAGCCGGATATTCAGGCTCTGATAGGTGACTTCGAATTGGGTCTCGGCGACGACCACCTTTCCCAGACCCTTGCCGTAGGGCTCCTTGACCGTGTCATCGTCGGGCCCGAGGATGATGCGCAGACGGTAGGGGGAGAACTCGGGCGTGAGGTACTTGCCCTTGAGGGGGCCGGCTTCGGCGATAGCTCCGCCGTACTTCTTGTCTGGCGCATCGCCTTTCTTCTTCGGTTCCACGCCCCCCAACCAGGTATTCCAGATCTTCTCCTCTGCGGCGGGCGTGAAGACTTCGACATAGACCGGCTTCTTGCTGGGGTAGCGTTCGCCCCAGACCTCGATGCGCCCCTTCGCGGGTGCCGTGCCCTCGATCTTGTAGGTGGCCTCCAGCTTCTCCTGTTTGGGCACGAAGGCGGCGTCGATCTTGCTGATGGTCAGCTTGGTCCCCTTGACGGCAAGGTCGGCGGGCGCCTTGACGCTTTTCCACACCGTCTGGTGTCCATTTGCCGCAGTGGGTTTCTGGCGCAGGATGGCCTGGGCGCTGTAGGTGGCGTCCTCCGGGCCTGCGGGGACAGTCCATTTTTGGCTGTGGTTGCGGTCGGCATCAAGGACGGCGAGGAGCCGTTTGGCGGCGTTGC
>JABGQJ010000353.1 GCA_018648945.1 Victivallales bacterium | reverse complement strand
ATCTGGACATCCTCGGGATTGGTGGCCAAGGCAGCCTGGTCCGCCGCGTGGTGCGCGGGCTGACCCGAGAACTTCATGTACATGGTCAGTCCTGCGTTTCCCGCGGTCATCATACCGCCCAGGTAACCATAGCGTTCGACCAGCATGGTGCGGGCCCCATTCCGAGCCGCTGCAAGAGCCGCGAGGCAGCCGGCCGTACCTCCGCCGGCAACCAGCACGTCCACCGGTTCCAGCACTTCCGTATCAACCGACATCGCCACCACAGTACCGGGAGCAAGCATCATGTTCTCCTGAACTTCCGTTTCCGAGCCAACGTGCCAAACCATGTACCCCAATCCCAAATCAGGTCTACTTGCTGAGCAGTCGCCCCACCCCCACCATCACTTGGCTGGCCACGCGCTTGCCAGTCGCGGCATCGGCGGCATAGGTCATGACACGCACAAAATGGGGTCCGAGGAGGAAAATCCCCTCGGGCTCCTTACTAGGCCAGAGCGTCCCTCCCTGCGCCACCGCCACGAACTCCCCGCCTGGGCTTTCCGCGAACGCCCCGTAGATCCTCTGAGCCGCCGCCGCCGAGACCATCGTGTAGAGCTCCACCTTGCTGCTCACCCCAGCAAACTCCACATCCCCCGCCGTCATCCTCACCGGCCCATCCTCTAGATAGGTCGCCGCCGCGCCATTCATGTAGTTATACAGCTCCTCGCCGGCAAAGCTCTCGACATGGCTCACCTTGGCCTCGGGGAGGAACGCCGGAAGCCCGGACAACGCCGGGCCGGAATCCCGGCGGAGCAGGGCACAGGACGAACAAGCCAACAGCAGGGCAACCAGCAAGCTAGACGCTGACTTCATCGATATCGACCTTCTTGAGATCCGTCTGACCTGTGCCCAACTGACCGCAGATTTCCAGGTAGTTGGCCTTCGGTTTGTTCTTCAGCACATAGGGGCTCTCACCCACCGTCCAATCGCCCAGGGCAGTCACGAAGTCCTTGGGTCGCTGCTCATGCAGCATGCCGCAGCCATAGACATCCATGGCCAACGCGTCGCTGCCCAGGACTGTCGTGTGCGCGGGAAAGGTGTGGATGCGCTCGGGGGCTGGGCCGCGCCAGCCAAAGGTCGGCTGATCCGCATCCAGGATATTGAGTGCAATCCGCGGCCCAATCACATCGCGAAAGGCCACGCCCAGCTTGCGCGGAAAGACATCCCACCCGTCACTCTTGGCCGGATCACCCTTCTGCACCGCAACATCGTCCTTCTTGTGGAAGCCGTACATCCGGTAGGTCAGACCGATGACGTTCTTCACGCAGCCGGTATAGACGCAATGCGGATGAGTCTTGAGCCGCGCCAGATTCAGCAGGACCGTGCCGGGCTCGAAGATCCGCTTGGCGACCCAGAGCTGGTTCCACACATCGTCCTCGACTTCGCAGTGCTTGTATTGGTCCTGGCTTCCCTTCTGCCAGAAGTGGGGCAGCTCGATCAGTTTTACCTTGGCTTGTTTGATCACTTGGCGAAGAGTCGGCTGGCCCGCCCGCTTGCTGTCGAAACCGCCCCATTCCTGCCCCAGCACCGTGATATCAGCCGGGCCACTTTCCCGCACAAGGCGCAGTAGCGCCGCAGTGGCCGGCACCGACGTGTTGGCATCCTGGCTGGTCTTCTCCGTGGCGTTCACCTTGATCAGAACCCGCTTGCCCTTGACCAGCGACGCCATGCCGCCCAGCCGCTGGACACCTTCCTTCATCCGTTTGTAGGAGGCCTCGACGGGAGCCAACTCCTTCCCCCCCCGCACAACCACAAGGTCCGGTTTCCCCTGGGCAGCGAACACCCGCGGCACGAGCAGAGGCGCTGCCGCCACGCCGCCCGCCAGCAAAACCTGACGACGCGATACAGGTAGTTCCAGGGCCTGGTTCATGAAACGTTTCTCCAGCGTAAGACACCGCATATCCGGCCGGATCGCCTGCCTATGAGTTACACCGTTTGCGCCATTCTGTCCACCCCAAGCCGACAGTGAGTGAATTTGGCGGAACAGGGGATAGAGTTTCAGCCACCCTGCGCCGTCCCCCGTGTCAGGCATCCCGCCGCCCTGCCACTCGTCCCATCACTCCGTCCGGAGAGAGCATGTCCGTCTTCTGGCACGTCGTTTTCTGGCTGAGTCTGCTGATCCTGGCCTATACCTACGTGGGCTACCCCGCACTCCTCCTCGCGCTCAGCCGCCTGCGCCGACGTCCGGCAGCGCCGAAGGAGCTCGACGGTCCGCCTGCAGCCCAGGTAGTCCTCGTGGTCCGCAATGAAGCAGAACGGGTCATCGGTCGCATCCAGAACCTGCTCGCCACCGACTACCCCCCCGATCTCCTGTCCGTGTTGGTCGTCTCCGACGGTTCGGACGACGACACCGTGCAACGGGTTCGCGACTTGGCGGACGATCGGGTACAGGCCCTCGACTTGCCAGAGAGCCGGGGAAAATCCGCCGGACTCGATGCTGCCTTGAGGGTCGCCGAAGCCGAAATCCTCGTTTTCACCGATGCCCGGCAACGCTTCCGCACCGACACCATACCCAAACTGATCGCCCATTTCGCGGACCCGGAGGTCGGGGCCGTCTCCGGCGCCTTGGAGGTGGGGGACGGCGGCGGCGACTCGGTCGGCCGGGGCGTGGACGCCTACTGGCGGCTGGAGAAGTTCATTCGCGCCCGCGAAGCGGACTGGGATTCCTCCATTGGTTGCACCGGGGCCGTCTACGCCGCCCGCCGGGACTGCCTCGCCCCCATGCCCGAAGACACGATCCTGGACGATGTCGTGTTCCCCATGACCGTGGCTCTCACCGGCAAGCGCGTTCTCTTCGATCCGGCGGCCATCGCCGAGGACCCGCAGGGCTTCTCGGCCGACAAGGAGACAGCCCGCAAGGAACGAACCCTGGCAGGCAACTTCCAGATGCTCCTCCGCTATCCCGGCTGGCTGCTTCCCTGGCGCAACCGGCTCTGGTGGCAGCTCATCTCGCACAAGTACCTGCGCATCGCCGCCCCGCTCTTCTTCGTCACCATGCTGGTGTCAAACACCGTTCTCGCTGGCGAGCCACTCTATCTGCTTCTCCTTCTCGGGCATCTTGCCTTCTACCTGTCCGCCGGAATCGGCCTGCTTGCCAACTCGCGCCGCGTGCCCGCCGTCATCCGATACCCAACAGCCCTCGTCTTCCTCAACCTGCGCGTGGTCCGGGGACTGTACCGGTATCTCCGAGGCGACTTCAACTGCGGCTGGGTGAACAAGAAGCCGTAGCATCCACAGGAATACCCACCGTGAAGAACACGCCATGCCCCGACTCTGTCTTTGGCCAAGAGGGACGCCGCTTCTACGGAGTGGCAGATGGCCTGCCTTCCCTGGATGTGCGCCGCTTGTGCGTGGGCAAGACAGGGGATCTCATTGCGGTCACGGCGGCGGGTGCCTCACGCTTGAAGGGCGACCGTTGGCACGCCTGCGCAACGCCCGGCCAGTCCACCGTGCCACATCCCGGGCCAACCGGGGCCGGGGCGATTCGCGCTGCGCTTCCCGGCCCGACCGGCACCTGGACCGTCGCCGCTGAATACGGGCTGTTCCGGTTGGGCGAAGCGGGGCAGTGGTCCGAACTGCGACCCACCGACGAGCGCCGCTCATGGTGGGTACGCGATGCACGAGCCGTGGCCTGCGGACCCGACGGCTGCCTCTGGGTGGCTCTTCCCGCTGCCGTGGCATGCCTGCGCCAGGGAACATGGGCTCTCTACGAGGGGCGCGACGGCTTGCCCTGCGGCGACTTGACATGCATTGCTGTCGCCCCGGATGGGACCGCTTGGTTCGGCAGCAGCTTCGGCCTGGCCCGATTCGATGGCGAACACTGGACCTATCGCCAAGGACAGCGCTGGCTGCCGGACGACGACGTGAGGGACATAGCCGTGACCGATGACGGTGTCGCCTGGGTAGCCACGGCCAAGGGCGTCTGCCACCTGTCTCCCACCCCCATGACCCTGGCCCGCAAGGCCGGCATCTACGAGCAGGAGATCGATCGCCACCACCGCCGCACGGAATATGGCTACGTGCTGGAAGTCCACGTCCCAACCGCCGGTCATGCCGAAGATGTCCTTCGGCGCGACAGTGACAACGACGGGCTCTGGACCGGCATGTATGGGGCTGGGGAGTGCTTCGCCTACGCCGTTACTAGCAACGATGCGTCGCGCCGCCGGGCACGTCAGGCCTGGGAGGCCCTCCGTTTCCTCGGCACCGTCACCCAGGGGGGAGAACCCACCGCCGAACCGGGGTTTGTGGCCCGCACGGTGCGCCCGGCAGAAGACGATGACCCCAATGCTACGGAGTACACTCCAGAGAAAGACCGCAAGATGCGAGCCGGACGCGACCGCGAGTGGAAGAGCCTTGCCCCACGCTGGCCACGCAGCGCCGATGGCAAATGGTTCTGGAAGGCGGACACCAGCTCCGACGAACTGGACGGCCATTTCTTCTTCTACGCCCTCTATCACGATCTCGTCGCCGACACTGCGGCGGAGAAGCAAGCCGTCCGTGAGCACGCCTGCGCCATCGTCGACCATCTCCTCCACCATGGCGGCAACTATGTAGATCACGATGGGCAGGTCACGCGCTGGGGAGTCTTTTCGCCCGACCAGCTGAACGATGATCCGCTGTGGTTCCCCGAGCGCGGGCTGAACTGCCTCAGCCTACTCTCCTACCTGGCCGTCGCCCATCACCTGAGTGGAGACGACCGCTACCGCGATGCAGGCGACCGCTTCGTTCGCCAGCATCACTACCTCCAGAACCTGATGGTGACCAAGATCCAGAACGGCCCCGGCAGTGGCAACCAATCCGACGACGAAATGGCATTCATGGCCTTCTATGGCCTCATTCAGTTCACCCACGACGAACAGGTGCGTGAGATGGCGGCCGTGGCCCTGCATCGCTATTGGCTCCTCGAACGCCCCGAGCGGAATCCCCTCTTCAACTTCATCCACGCCGTCTGCTGCCGAGGACGAGCCTACCAGACGCCCTTTGCACGGGTGGAACTGGGGCCGAGCGGCGCATCCCTGGACGAGGCAATCGACACGCTGCGTCGCCTGCCCCTGGATCGGTTCAACTGGGCGCACACCAACAGCCACAGACTGGATACGGCACCGCTGCCGGCCACCAGCTACCTGCTTGGAGACACGCCCAGATCAAGCCGGGGACACCGGTTGGACGGCACCGTCGTCCCGGTGGATGAATGCCACTTCAACCACTGGAACTACGACCCGTGGCAACTGGATACCGGCGGCGATGGACGCACGCTCGCCGACGGGGCCGTGTTCACGCTCCCCTACTATCTGGGGCGCTACCACGGCCTCATCGGCGGCGAAGGGACGGAGTGATCAGGCGGGGCAGTTGGCCTTGAGCCAAGCCAAGCAAGCTTGATAACCCTCGCCCTTGTCGCCCTTGCCTTCCCACTCGGCCGTCCACGCCCCCTTGTAGCCGACTGCGACCAGCTCGTCCACCGCCACTTGCAGCGGGATCTCGCCCTGGCCCAAGGCGGCGCCCTGGTACTCGCCCCGCACGCCGCTGCCATCCTTCATATGCGTATGGAGCACGTAGGGCGCGAGGTCGTGGTAGATCTTCGGCAGATCCGCCACCGCATTGCCCCACCAGCGCAGGTTCATGGTATCCAGATTCGACCCGATACAGGGGGAGGACACCGCCTCCAAGGCCGGCAGCAACACGGCGGGATTGTTCGACACCACCCCGTGGTTGTCCACCGCCAGTTTCACGCCCATGTCTTCGCAGAACGGCACGCAGGCCTTCAGGCAGCCGGCGATGGCTTCGGCGTACTTCTCCTCGGGCACGGCGTCCTTGGGCTGGCCGCCCTCGGTACGCAGAACGCTCGTCCCGACAATCCCTGCCAACTGCGCCACCTGCTGCATCCGATCCACCTGCTCGGCGATGGCCTTCGCATCCAACTGCACGAAATCGTTGGCCGCCGTCAAGGCCGAAGCCGTGATCCCATGGCGGTCCAGGATTGCCCGTGCCTCGTGCGCCTTCTCGGTGGCGAATTCAGCCCCGCTCGCCCACACGTCGGAGATCATCACCTCGACGCTGTCGAAGCCACTCGTCGCAGCAAAAGCCACGAAATCCTCGAAGGTAACGCCCGGCGTGTTGTAATGAATCAGTCCGTAACCCATGATTCCACCTCCTGCATAGCGGTTCCATTCGGTGACGCGGCTGCCTGGCAGTCCCGAACACCACGACGGTTCGTCAGACACCCGGCAACATACCCCGCAATCCGCCCAATACCCCAACCGGGACCACCCGAATCTGTCAGAGCCCGGCAGGCCGAGGGTCACACCGAATGCCGCGCAACGTAAGGACGCCGGGAACTTGGCCGGAGGACACCCAACCCTCAACGTCCACCTTGGGAACCATCCTCCTCAGCGCCCCTTCGTCCTCAGAATCCACTAAGTCTCGGGGCATTCGGTGTGACCCCGTCCCCCGGTATGGTGGACCCCGCTCTTCGGACCATCGGCTAAAGTAGAGCGACGGTCCCCTCCGGACCGCCCACAAAGAGCATTCCGATGCCTAGGAAACGCCGACGCTTCAGAGCTAACCTCAAGGCCAAGGTCGCGCTGGCGGTCGTTTCGGCCTGTGCTATGGGCGTTCCGAGGCGGCCTTGGGGATTGTGAAGTCGAGTCGTCCGGTGCGGGGCCAGTTGTCGGCTTCGCCACTCCGCCGCACTTCGGCGAGGATGGCCGGAGCGTGGGCCCCGTCCCCAGGCCATGCCGCTCTTCTTCTGCCTATGCGCGACCCCTACGTTGCTTTCTCGCCTGCTCGCCACATGGACCGTTGGGCCAGGACGCAGGTGGGGGAAGCCCGCCGAGAGCCCTTCCCATGCTGCGCAGCAGGGGAGACGAGGGACCTTGCACGAGTCCAAGCAGCTTGTATTCTTGAAGGCTCTGCCTACCTTCGAAAGACAGTGGTTGGAAACTCCATATCGGCATGCTGCATCCTCCCTCTCTGTGGAGGCTGGTTGCGGCAGAAGGATCGTCCGCATGGGTTGGAAGCTATGCATTGTGGCGGCTCGTTTGCTTGGCCTGGCCATAGTTGTTCCGTTGTTGACACTGACCTGTTTGGCAGCTGATCCAGTGGTGTCGAACGTGACCGTCGCCCAGCGTCCGGGGACGAAGCTGGTGGACATTGGCTACGACCTGGCCGCAGACGGCAAGGTCGATATTTCGGTCACCATCTCCGCTGACGGGGGCACAACCTGGACCGTGCCCGCGACGAGCCTGACTGGTGCCGTGGGGACTGGCATCGTGGCGGGCACAGGCAAAGCCATTGTGTGGGATGGCGGTGCGGACTGGGCCGGGGGGCACACTGCCCAGGGACGGGTCCAAGTCACCGCAAGTGTGCCGGTACCCGTACCCGAGACCGAGTTCGTCCCCATCCCGGCCGGCACGAACAGCGGGACGGACCCGGACTCCGGCGCCTACTCGCTTACCGTTTCGGCGTTCTACATGGGGTATACGGAGGTGACCAAGGCGACGTGGGATGCGGTGCGTGCCTGGGGCCTGGCCAACGACTATACCGATTTGCCGGCCGGTGGAGGCAAGGGGCAGGACCACCCGGTGCATACAGTCAGCTGGCACGATGTCGTCAAGTGGTGCAACGCCCGCAGCGAGAAGGAGGGGCGGACGCCTTGCTACACGGTGTCGGGCAGCGTCTACAAGACCGGCGAGAGCGACAGCGTGGCCTGCGCTGCCTCGGCCTCTGGCTACCGGCTTCCGACGGAAACGGAGTGGGAGTATGCGGCGCGCGGCGGTCTCTCGGGGAAACGCTTCCCCTGGGGCGACACCATCACCCACAGCCAGGC
>JABGQJ010000352.1 GCA_018648945.1 Victivallales bacterium | reverse complement strand
GAACGTAGTGCATGGGATCGTAGGAGACGTCGTAGAACAATGCACCGTAGACTGCCTCCCGCACATCGTAGGGCTCGCCCCCGACCAGGGGCAGGAAGCTGCGGGAAGGAATGTCCTCGGGCACGTCCAGCCCGCAACAGTCGAGGATCGTCGAGGTGAAATCAACGTTGCTCAGGAGCTCGTCGAACTCCCGCCCGCCCTCCATGTGCCCTGGCCAGTACATGATCAGGGGGATGTGGATGCCAGGATCGTAGAACGTGGCCTTGGCGCGCGGGAATGCGGCACCGTGGTCGGTGGTGAACACGATGATGGTATTCTCGCCAACATCCGAGTCACGGAGTGTGCTCAGGACTTCACCGATGGCCGCGTCCATCTCGAGGATGTCCTGGTGGAAGTGGGTGAGGTCGTCGCGGATGGTCGGGTTGTCCGGCAGGTAGGGTTGCACCGCCACCTCGTCCGGGGTGGATGTGGGCGTGTTGTTCCACGGTCGGTGCACGTGCTTGAATCCGGCGCAGGCGAACCACGGCGAATCCGAGCGGGCCTCTTCACTGCCGAGGAACTCGACGAGATTGTGGCACACGTCGGCCACGTGGTTTCCCCGTGCGGGGTGGTTGTGCGCGTAGCCGAGCCCCTCGGGGGCTCCGTGCGTCTCATGCTGCATGCCGAAGAGGTGGGTTTGGTACCCTCCGCCGCGGAGGCGCGCCGCCAGGTGCGGCACGTGCGGATGGATGTCCCAGCCGAACCAGCAGAGCCCCATCAGCCCATGCTGATGACTGTGCCGCCCCGTCATCATACAGCCACGACTGGAGGTGCACTCCGGCGCGGAGGTGAAGTAGCTTGTGAACCGTACGCCATCCGACGCAAGCTGGTCCAGGTGCGGGCTCCGCACGGTCTCGTGACCGTAGCAGTGCAGGTGATCGCCCAGGTCATGGGGTACGAAGACGAGAACGTTGGGGCGACTCTCAGACTTCATGGCACTTTCTCCTGGAAACGTTATCACCATTCTGCGCGGGGAAACGCCGGTACTCCCCGCGCCGGGAACATACAACCGCTCACACCGAGTCGCCACGGTTGTTCTCTGATCCCAAGTCGGCCCCCCCGGCAAGGGCACCGTTGACTTCCCCGTCGCGCCAAGATACTGTCTTGCAGTCCACCTCAGTAGCTCCCCCCATTCCCACGGAAAATCCCCATGAGACCTGGCCGCAACGAACCACTACTCCTCTGGCCCGGCGGCGCTCCCGGCGCGAAGGGAACCGATAGCGAAGACCGCCCAGCCCTGACTGTGCACCTGCCGGCAGGCGAGGGGCCATTCCCCTGCGTGGTGGTCTGTCCCGGTGGCGGCTATGGTGGTCGCGCCGCGCATGAGGCGGATCCCATCGCGGAATGGCTGGCCGCCATCGGTATCGCCGGGGCGGTGGTGTCCTACCGGGTCTCACCCTATCGCCACCCGATTCCCATCGGCGATGCACAACGGGCGATCCGCATGGTGCGCGCGAACGCGGGGGATTGGGGGATCGATGCGAGCCGCGTGGGCATCCTGGGCTTCAGCGCAGGCGGTCATCTGGCGACGTCAGCAGCCACAATCTACGACCTGGGCGATGCAGATGCTGCCGATCCGATCGACCGGGAATCCTGCCGTCCGGACGCGCTGGTGTCGTGCTACCCGGTGATCTCCCTTGGGACCTTCCAGCATCAGGGCTCGGTCTGCAACTTGCTGGCGGATGCCGACGGCAAGGTGGATGCCGAGGTGCGGAACTACCTGAGCCTCGAAGACCGCGTGACGCCCGACACGCCGCCCACCTTCCTCTGGCACACCGCCAACGATCCGGTCGTGCCGGTGGAGAACGCCCTGCTCTTTGCCAGTGCCTGTGCTCGACATGGCGTGCCGTTCGCTCTGCACGTCTTCCCCGATGGTCGCCATGGCCTGGGGCTTGGACAGGACCATGAAACTGTGGGGCAGTGGCCTTCGCTATGTGCCCGCTGGTTCGCGGATATCGGCTTCCGGGAGTGAGTCGGGCAGGAAGGCGGGTGGCTCTGGCGTTCTGGCTTCCTGTCGGGTAGATTGAGTGAACACGTCCAAGCACGCATCCCCGAGCCGGAGTCCCCCACGATGAAACGCGCGATTCTCTTCCTCTGCCTGGCCGTTGCCCATGCTGCGTTTGCCTTCAACCCGCCCGAAGACTCCATCTATGGGCTTACGGCGCGGATCGAGGGCGTGCCGGAGGTGGCCGATCCCAGCGCGCCGCTGGCATTCAAGGTCGTCCTGAAGAACGGCGCCAAGGATACGTTCCGGGGCGAGTTGGGGGTCTGGCTCAACGATGACTGGCGAGTCGTTGGCAAACCAGTTCGCCTGATCGTCCTCAAGCCCGGCGAGGGGGTCGAGTTCCCTTTCAAGGCCGAAGCGCTGGACCGCGTGCTGGATGCCTACTACCCCGTGCATGCGGGGCTGTTCACCGGGCGCGAGCGCTTGCTGGTGCTCCATCCCATCGCCATCTTCCAGGCCAAACGGGCCAAAGCCGCGCCGGTCGCAGCTGGCGACTGGGGGATTGCCGGCGGCGGATACGTCGCCCCCAAGGCGGGCAAGGTCAAGCTCGACGGCAAGCTGGGCGAATGGGGCAAGGTACCTGCCGTACCCCTGGGCGTGGCCCAACGGAGCACGGGGATCATCGAGCCGGACACTTTCCAGGGCTGGGTCCGCATGCAGCACGACGACCGGTTCCTCTATCTCGCCGCCGACATTGAGGACAACGAGGTCTGCAGTGCCGACGTGGCGAGTCGCGATTTCATCAACAGCGATTACCTGCGCATCTACCTGCACGCCACCGACCCCGCCGAACGCAAGGCAACTGCCCTGGAGGCAAGCGATGTGCTGGTGGTTGTGAATCCCTTCGGCCAGGACGGCAAGCCTCTGGCCAAGGTGCCGAATCTCGACCAGCCCGCCAACCCCAAGATCGATGTCTCGGCCTGGCGCTTCGCTGCCGCTCGGACGGAGAAGGGCTACGCCGTGGAACTGGCCGTGCCCCTGGCCCAGATCGGGGCGGACCTGGCCGATGGCAGCACCATGGGCATGAACCTGCTGATTGGCGATGCTGACGGCGACCGCCGCCAGGGCGAGGTCTGCCTGGGCCGTCAGGCACCCAACTACTGGCTCAACCCACAGTCCTACCTGCGCCTGACGTTCAGTGGCGCGACCGAGGTCAGTGGCACCGCCGGAGCGTTGCCGGTTCTGACGCGTCTGGACCGCCGCACCTACCGGCTCGCCAACCTGCTGAACGCCCAGTGGGGGTACACCAAGGGCGAACGGACGGACACGTTCTCTGCCGGTACTCGCGGCGATGCCAAGAGCGGGGCCACATTCGCAACTGGGTCCACCATGCGCGGCGGCACCACGATGGCCGGCTTCAACTGCCACCCTCCCTATCGTGACGGGCTCGCGAGCGGCGTGGTGTGGCGGCAGTACTTCCTCGAACTGCCCAAGATCAAGCCCTTGGCCCTCAGCTTCGCCACCGCCATCCGCGACCACGCTCCCCCCGCTGAATCGGCCAGCGATGGCGTGGATTTCCGGGTGCTCGTCGGCGAGCCCGGCGAGGAAGGGATTGAACTCTTCGCCCGCTTCAGCGACAGCAAGGAATGGCAACCGGCCGAGGTGGATTTGAGCGACTATGCTGGCCAGCGCATCGTTCTTAAGCTCGTGGCCGGCCCCGGGCCGAAGGGCAACACCAACTGCGACTCCGCCTACTGGGGCGATCCCGCGATCCGCGTGGGTCGTCCCCCCGTGCCTACCAAGGAGGAGGACTGGGCCGAGCGGACCGCCAAGGCCGTTCGTCTGGCCCGGGTCGCCGCTAGCGGCACAAAGCTCATCGGTGCCTACCCGCTCAAGGGGCGTTGTGGTGCCTTTGGTGCCGGGGTGGCCATGGGGCGCCAGGGGTTGGTGGACGGGGTGATTGCCTTCGCCAACCACGAACGGGCGGTCGCATTCCGGGGGTTTACCATCGCCATCGATGGCGAGGAGGTCGGCTCGGTCAACTCGTCCGTCCGCTGTCGCGACACGGATGTCGAGTTCACCCGCGGCCGCCTCACCATCCTCCACGAGCTCGACACTGTCAACGGCATGGTCGTCGCTCGTGCGCGCTTCTCGACCGAACAGGGCGCGTTGCGCCTCGCCTTTGACATGCCCGGCGCGAGGCGCAGCCTGCGTGGCACCCCCCGCTTCAGTACCTTGGCCTTGGGCGGAGCGGACGCCGAGCTGTTCCGCGTCTACCTCGGCTTCGGCAATGTGGTGGAGAAGCCCAATGCCTTCCGGGCCCGCGCCAGCGGCTTCGTGCTCAGCACCCGGCACATCGGGACGGACTTTGCCAATGGCATGAGCCTGCTTCAGGCGAGCGATGTCTATCCCAGTGCCGCCGTCTGCCAGCCACAGACAAACACCTTCTCCCTCCAGGTCCCCCACGACGCCACCTTCACCTTCATCCCCAGCGCCGATGGGGCGTTCGCCGCCGCCCGCCACTACCGGGATGTGAATGGTTTCCGGCCCGCCAAGGGGCACGCCAACTTGCTCGGCCGCATGTGCCTGGACCAATGGGGCGGCGACTACGGGATGGCGGCCAAGGATCTGGAACGGGCGGCCAAATACGGGTTGAACCACTCTATCTTTGTGAAACACTCCTGGCAGCGGTGGGGCTACGACTACCGCCTGCCCGATATCTACCCCCCCCGCGGCGGGCTGAAGTCCTTCCTTGCCATGCGCGATGCGTGCCGGGACGGTGGCATCCTGTTTGCGCCCCATGACAACTACATCGACTTCTACCCGGATGCGGATGGCTACAGCTACGACCACATCATTTTCAATCACGATGGGTCGCCGCAGCGTGCCTGGTTCAACAAGGGACGCAAGGCCCAGAGCTACCGCTGGCTCCCCCATGCCTTCATGCCCTGGCTGGAACGCAACATGCGGCTGCTCCAGCGCGGCGCGGCCCCCACCGGGCTCTTCATCGACGTCTTCACGGCCATGCCTCCCATCGACTACTACGACCGTGAGGGGCGGTTCTACACGCGCAACCGTACGGCCCGTGAATGGGCGAAGTCCTTTGATCGCTCGCGGTCCATCCTCGGGGGGGATGCCCCCATGCTGAGCGAGGCCGGCACCGATGCTCTGATCGGCTCCCTGGATGGTGCCCAGTCCGACCATCACTCCGCCGACCGCTGGGGGGCCACTGGCGTGGCCGATGATCGCACCCCGTGGCACGACATGGCTTCCCATGGTTCCTTCGTGCTCTTGGCTGGTGGCCTGGGTTCGCGCTACGGCAACAAGGACCCCAAGCACACGTATGGCTCCGATGACTATCTGACGAATACCGTCATGGGCGGGCGCAATCCCATGTCCGACGGCCCCTTCTCTCGCCGCGCCGTCATGACCTACTGGCTGCTCCACGATCTCTGCGACGATCTGGCCCGGTCCTCCTTCGACACCCACGCCTTCGGGAAGTCAGTGCGCCAGCAGCACACCACTTTCGGCGACGGCAGCCGCGTCTGGGCCAACCGTGGCGAACCCGCCTGGGACGTCGCCGGACACAGGCTTCCCGAGTACGGCTTCTACGCCAAGGGCCCGAAGGCCGAGGCGGGCATCGTCGAGATCGACGGCCAGCGCGCCGCCTTTGCCAGGACCGACGATGTGCTATTCGTGGATGCGCGCCCGCCCTATCGTTCCGGTCGGCTGCGGCCAGCCAGCACTCGCGTCCTCAAGGGCGAGTACCTGGGTGACGGGAAGTTCCGTGTGCGGGTCGAGTGGCGAGCGATCGAGCCGCTGGAGGAAGGGCTGAAGGCGTTCGTCCATGTCGTCCATAAGAAGTCCGACCACGGCGAACGCATCGTCCACCACGGAGACATCGACTTCGATGGGGCGGCCATGACCGAGGCAGGTACCTACGAGGCCACCATCGACGTGACCATTCCTCCCGATTCCTTCGGCGGCGAGTACACGCTGCGCTACGGTCTCTACAACCCCGGCAAGGGCGGCTACCGCGTTACGCCTGCGGGCAACATCGGCCACGGCGGCCGAGCTCGCGGCGGCAAGCTCAAGGTGGACATCGCCGGCGGCAAGATCACCGGGGGCGGATACATGCCCGAAGGCGAATGGGATCATCTGACGGACCTGAATACCGAACTGACCATGGTCGACTTCGGTCCCGTCGCGACCAATGGTGCCTTCCGTCTGCTCCACCCCATCGAGGGCGAATGGCTGTTGCTGCCGCTTCCCGGCAGCATTGGTTTCGAAGCCCGTCTCGATCTCGCCAAGCTCGGCCGTACTGCCAGCCGCGCCACCGTCAGCCGGATCGATCCCCTGATCCAAACCGCCGCCGAGCCCGTCGCCGAACTCAAGAACGGCGTCCTCGGTCTCAAGGCCGATGGCGGCTCCTTCGCCTATCGCATCGTGCTGGAGTAGCTCGCAAGCCCATGAAACCCCGTTGCGATTGGTGTGGTGAAGACCTCCAGTATATCTCGTACCACGATCACGAGTGGGGCGTGCCGTGCCATGAGGATCGGCACCTGTTCGAGATGCTGATCCTTGAGGGGGCTCAGGCTGGTTTGAGCTGGCGCACGATCCTCAGGAAGCGCTCGCACTACCGGGCCGTTTTCGACCAGTTCGAGGTGGCCAAGGTGGCGGCCTACACCGCTGCCGACGTCCAGCGCCTGCTTGCCGATCCCGGGATCGTGCGCAACCGGCTGAAGGTCCAATCGGCCATCCGCAACGCGCAGCGCGTGCTCGAGATCCAGCAGGAATTCGGCTCGCTCGACGCCTGTCTCTGGCGCCACGTGGACCATGTCCCCAGGCAGAACGCCTATGCTTCTCTAGCGGAGATCCCGGCCCGCACGGAGCAATCCGACCGGCTGAGCAAGGATCTGAAGAAGCGGGGCCTCAACTTCGTGGGCTCCACCATCTGCTATGCGTTCATGCAGGCGGTCGGCATGGTCAACGACCACCTCGTCACCTGCTTCCGCTACCCGGAAGTCCAGGCCTTGGCGGAGAGGCACTCAGCCCAGCCGCCCGGAGATCGTGTGCCATGAATCTCATACCCATGCTTCTCGCCATTGCTGGTGCCTTCACGACGGCTGGTGCTGTGTTCGACTGGGATTGGTTCATGAACTCGAGAAGGGCTCAATTCCTCGCGAGCTTCTTCGGCCGGAAGGGAACCAGGATCTTCTATCTGGTGCTTGGCCTGTTCCTCCTGGTGGTGGGGCTCCTTGGGGTAGCTGGCGGCGCCAACCCTCCGCAGTGATGCCTTGACCTGCCCGGCCTGAAGGGCACCCCCGGACCCGCGGTGCTTGGGAGCACCCGCAGTTTGCCGAGGTCTTGCATCTGCCTCTGTCCAACGTTACGCTCACGCTTGCGATCCGAGAGATATTCCCGCCCCGCGCTGGGCCGCAGGCCTGCTGCCAGAACCAATGGTGTCCAGATGATTCTCAGAGCACCCCTGACGTCCTCGCTGAGAAGCCTATCCATCCTGCTTGCCGCGCTGAGCCTGCCGCTGGCGATGGCGGCTGACGGAGATGTCGCCCTCGCTAAGGCCGACTTTTTCTTGTCGCCGTCGGGCGACGACGGGAATGGTGGCACGCAGAACCAACCGTTCCGGACCTTGGCCCGGGCCCGGGATGCGGTGCGGGAGTTGCGGGCGAAGGGGAGGAATGGCGACGTGACCGTCATGGTCCGGGGCGGCACGTACCCGTTTGCGGCGACGGCGGTGTTTGGGTTGGCTGACTCCGCGCCGAAGGGATCTGCCACGCGCTTTGTCGCGTTCCCAGGCGAAACCCCGCTGTTCTCGGGGTCGATGCCAGTCACCGGTTGGCGACGGCTCGAGGCCATTCCCGACC